>JBDTWP010000089.1:0-18845 GCA_040006615.1 Ferruginibacter sp. | reverse complement strand
ATATTGAGTATCAGTTTATTTGAAAAAATACCAATAAATAAATTGTTTGAAAAAGATGATGCTATAATTATTAGCAATCAGCAATCACTATTCTAAAAATCTACCGGACAGTAATGATTTCAAATCATTAAATTTTAACATTGGCTGGCTCAAGAACAAAGAATAAGAAAAGGAATCTTTTTGGCAGAGAAGTTACGAAAGTCATGCGGCGCATGATAAATCTCCGGATTTAGTAATGCTGGAAATCTGGAAGCAATTTGATACCATTGACACATGGCCATAAGAGTATGTATGACGACATGCTGCCGCTCATAAATAATTAGGCATCATCCCGATGGTTAACAATTGCTGATGGGAGATACGGATCAGATGCGAATGATTTAATAAGAAATAATATAACAGATGTGTTGGCAACCAGTATTTCTGATGAGCTTTTAAAGTAATCAAAAGAAGATGGGTTCATTAATAATTACAAGATTGAAAACTCGGAAAATTTATCTTTTGATCACAATAGTTTTGATTTTGTTTTTTGCAAAGAATTCTATCATCATTTTTCCCGGCCGGCGATAGATCTTTATGAAATGTTAAGGGTTGCACGGGTGGGTATTATTATTATTGAACCCAATTATCAGAATATTATAATACTCGAAAGCTCAAAAATTCTGATTAAACCCGAAGGTCGCTGGTAACTCATTAAAAACTTCATAAAAGATTGGCTATGTTTAAACAGGTACCAGTTTACAGCTTATTCAGCAACAGGTTACGAAACAGTCGGTAATTATATTTATTCGGTATCATCAAGAGAGTTTGAAAAAGTGGCATTGGCCCTTAATCATTCTGTGATAGCATTTAAAGGGATGAACGACTATTATGAAGATGGAGTAGAATTGGAACCAGCGGATGAATCATTCTAATTATTTCATAAAGTTAAAATCTGGCTTGAACGCTTTGATAAAAACTGTGAGAATGGGTACGCTAACACTGCCTGTTGGTTTCTATTATTTTTAAGTAACGGCCTGGCGAAAAAGCTTTGACAGAATTATCAATGGATGGGTTTGAAGTAAAGGAACTTGCCCGAAATCCCTATTACTGATTCACAACTATTATTTTGAAAACTTACCCAAGGATATCAATCGTTACACCGACTTATAACCAGGGCAAGTATATTGAGCAAACCATCTGCTCCGTGCTCGATCAAAATTACCCTAACCTGGAATATATCATCATTGATGGCGGTAGTACCGACCATACAGTCGATATCATTAAAAAATATGAATCCCGGCTTAAGTACTGGATCAGTGAGGCAGATGAGGGACAAGCCGATGCAATCAATAAAGGATTTGCAAGATCCACCGGTGAAATATTTAACTGGCTTAATAGTGACGACTATTATGAGCCGGGGGCTTTATTTCAAATTGGCAGTTTATTTAATCAAAACCCACAAATAAATGTAGTATGTGGTAAAGAGTGGGGATTTAAGGATACGAAACCACATGAAAGAATATTACACCCGGGTTCTATCATAAGGCAAAACGTTTTTGAAACGATTCAGACCGGCATTATAGACCAGCCCTGTACCTTCTTCAGGAAAGAAGCCCTTGATGAATTATTTCCTTTGGATATTTCTTTGCATTATGTAATGGACAGGCAACTGTGGTGGAATTATTTACTGAAATACGGCCAGCAGGATATTTTGCAAATTGATGATGTAATTACGAATTTTCGATTACATACGCATTCCAAAACGGTGAGTGAAGCAGCTAAGGTTGAACAGGAATTTGACCGGTTGAGGCTAAGTTTATTTGAAGCATTAGGTGCGCCTCAAATTTTAAAATTGCAACCCCTGCAGAACAGTTTGCCATTGTATTGCAACTGGCAGATTCATATTGGACCACCTAGCTCTATTCTTGCTGCATTTATTTTATTTTATGCCCTTAGGAGTTATGTAAAGGATGAATTGAATGTAACTGCTGAGTTAATGAGATTGCTAAGGTTATACAAGGGTTGGCATATGAATAATAAAGAGATAAAACTCTGGATAGCTTCTTGCGTAATGCCTTTATGGATTTTAAGAGGAGTCAAAAAAATAAAACAGAACCTCGTGGTAAGTGCCAGAGAACCACTAACAATAAAAAAGCAATAGACAGCAAGAATGCTTTTTAACTCAATTAACTTTTTAATATTCTTACCAATAGTTTTTATAATTTATTGGCTCGTGGCCGGCAAAGGTCTTAAGGTTCAAAACATTTTGCTGCTCATTTCCAGCTACTTTTTTTATGCTTGCTGGGACTGGCGATTTTTATTTTTACTTATTTTTTCTACTTTATTGGACTACTGCACAGGTTTACAAATGTGTCAGGCTAGCAATCAGGGCGCAAGGAAATTTTGGTTTTGGTTAAGTATATCGGTTAACCTGGGTTTTTTGGGAGTTTTTAAGTATTACAATTTTTTTGCAACATCTTTTACAGAAGCAATCGCCACCTTGGGTTTGAAGGTAAATCCCTGGACATTAAAAGTGATTTTACCGGTAGGAATTTCCTTTTACACTTTTCATGGCCTTTCATATGTAATTGACATTTATAGAAACAGGATTAAAGCTGAAATGAATTTTATTGATTATGCCGTTTTTGTGAGTTTCTTTCCTCTTTTAGTTGCGGGCCCCATTGAACGGGCAACCCATCTTTTACCTCAAATTAGGAGAAAGAGAAATTTTGAGTATACAAAAGCTGTAGATGGGCTTAGACAAATACTCTGGGGATTATTTAAAAAAATAGTTATTGCCGATCAATGTGCCTTGTATGCTAATGAGATATTTAATAATTCCGCTGGATATTCAGGACCCACGCTTTTACTGGGAGTTTTTTTTTTTACTATTCAAATTTATGGTGACTTCTCAGGCTATTCAGATATTGCTATAGGGACCGCAAGGCTTTTTGGAATAGACTTACTACGAAACTTTGCATTCCCTTATTTTTCGAGGGATATCGCGGAATTTTGGAGGCGATGGCATATTTCCCTTTCATCTTGGTTTAAAGACTACCTCTATATTCCGTTGGGTGGGAGTAAAGGCGGGATCTGGATGAAGATAAGAAATACATTTATTATTTTCCTGGTAAGTGGGTTTTGGCATGGTGCAAATTGGACATTTATTATTTGGGGTTTTCTTAATGCGCTCTATATAATGCCTTCAATAATTTTTAACACCAACAGGAATCATCTTGATATCGTAGCACACAGAAAATATCTTCCGACTTTTAAAGAATTATACTCTATTGGAATAACTTTTGGTTTAACAGTCTTTGCCTGGATTTTTTTTAGGGCAGAAAATGTATCACATGCTTTTCAATATGTGAATGGATTATTTAAGCATCCTGGCGCATATTTTCTTTTAGGTATTTATTTAAAGTATATTAATATAATCATATTCATAATGATAATGATGACTATTGAGTGGTTTGGGCGGGATAAACAGTATGCAATTTCGAAGATTGACAATCGGTATCCAATTGTAATAAGATGGGCATTATATTTTTCTCTTATCGGAGTGATCTATTATTTTACATCTACCGGAAAGCCGCAACAATTTATTTATTTCCAATTTTGACAAAAACGCGTGAATAGATTTATTATAAAGAGTATATTGTTCTTCCTTATTATTGCAATGGCTATTATTTTAATTCCCTTTTTTTTCAAAAATGCAAGTGCTGGTTCTTCTGACTACATGGCTGCTATCATTGACAAACATAGGCGAATTGATATCATAACATCTCCCAAAATTATTTTGGGAGGGGGCTCGAATTTAGCATTTGGAATAGATAGCAAGGAATTAGAAAAGACATTTGGTATGCCTGTTGTTAATATGGGGCTTCATGCAGGCTTAGGTTTAGCCTTTATTTTGAACGAGCTCAAATATTCGATAAAGGAGAATGATATAGTATTTTTATCAATTGAATATTTTCTTGACAATGAAGGTGATTATGCATTAAAAAAAAATGTGATTAATTTTTACAGACCTGCTAATAAATTTTACTCCGGTAATTACTTTACGGAAATAGATATTTATTTGGAGAAAAGCCAAAAAATATTTAAAAATATATTTTCCGAAAACGACGATTTTAAAAATACCAGTTCAAGCCAGAAGGCGGAGATTCCTTTATATTCACGGCAAGCATTTAATCAAAATGGAGATATTATAAGCCACCTTGATAAACCCAATCCTCGAGAGATAGGGGGGAGGTCTAAATTTAGGTATCAATATTGGGAGGGCATTGAAGAAATAAATCGATTTTACATTTTTGCTAAAAGTAGAAACGTAAATGTCTTTTTTTTATTTCCAAATTTTCCGATTTCTGAGTATGATAAAAATGAAAAGGTAATAAGTTTGTTGGAAACTGATTTGCGCAAAGATCTTAAAGTGGAGATATTAAACTCACCCAATAGTATGACTTTTCCTGAAAGTTATTTTTTTGGTACTGTTTACCATTTAAACAAATTGGGTAGAAAAATCAGGACTAATAAAATGATTGAAATACTAAATGAAAATGCCGACGTACAACGTTGTATTTTCAAAAGTAGGTCTGTTAAGACAATACCTGAGCTATAGATCGTTTCACTTTCAGCTTATATACAGTCAGTAGTATTTATTTTGATACCATTAACAAATTAATCTGTTACGCATTTGCTTGGAGAGATCATTTAATAATTTTCATACAAACACAATACTTTAAACGATGCGGATAGCTTTTGTTACATACGAATTTCCACCAGATACCGGCAAAGGTGGGATTGGAACTTATACAAGCCAGGTTGCAAAATCCCTTGCAGAAATAGGATGCGATGTACATGTATTTGCCGGAAGCGGTGAACGCAGAGGAACAGAAAAAATGGAAGGTTATCAGATACACCGTATTCAATGTGAAAACGGCAATGATTTTAGGCATAAGGTTGTGAATATTTTCTCTGGCCTGCATTCCTCCATTGCTTTTGATGTAATTGAAAGTGCTGAAATAAATGGCAATGCCTGGGAAATAAAAAAAAAACACCCTTCCATACCACTGGTTGTGCGACTACATGCCCCCAACTATCTAGTTGAAATGCTTAAAAAGCGGTATGTTTCTTTTTTTGCGAAATTTCGTTTTGTTGCAGGTGCTGTGCGGCGATTGAAATTTGATTTGGGTTATTGGCAACCTTACAATAAATGGATAGATGCAGATTATCAATTTATAGGTTTGGCAGATTTTATATCTGCACCTTCGGAAGCAATGAAGAATTGGGTGGTAAATCATTGGGGAATTCCCAGAAATAAAATAACTGTTATCCCAAATGTTTTTTTGCCACCTAGTGCATTGTTAGATATTCCTGTTGTTGAAAAACCGCTGTACCAGCGAATTCTGTTTTTTGGTAGGTTGAATGTATTGAAGGGATTGGTAAATGCTACTAAGGCAATGAAGAAAATTTTGAAAGCTCAGCCAGACTGGAAATTCAGGGTGATTGGTGATGACGGTGCCGGCCCAACTTTTAAAATGAGTATGCGTAACTGGATGAAACAGCAACTGAAGGAAGTTATAAACCAGGTAGAATTTATAGATGGATTAGTTTATGAAGATTTGCCACTTGCCATTGCGGAGGCTGAAATTGTTTTATTGCCAAGTTTGTTTGAAAGTTTTTCGTATACCTGTGCGGAGGCCATGGCAGCGGGCAAGGCGGTAGTAGGAAGTAACAATGCAGGTATGGCAGATTTAATACAAAATGGAATAAGTGGAATTCTTGTTAATCCAAATAATTATCATGACATCTACTCTGCAATTAAAAAATTGATCGTTAGCAATGGTTTAAGACATCAAATCGCTATAAACGCCCGTGAACATATATCTGTTAATTTTAAGGCAAAGCTTATAGCATTGGAATTTAAAGCGTTTTATGAACATATTATTGAAAATAGAATTGAAAAAAATTAGAATATACCATTTTAATAATGGTACCAACGGTGGTACATTTTCGGTAGTTAAGAATTTACTTAAATATTCGCAAAATCCTCAAATTGAAAATCACGTAATTTATACCATTAATAAGGAAGTGGCCACAAATTTTTCAATTTCACCATTAGAAGGAGCGGCATCACAAAACGTTTTTTATTATTCGCCCAAATGGAATTTTTATTATACATGCAAACAGTTAGCAAAATTGTTGCCGGATGTAAATGCAATAGTTGTAGCACACGATTGGTTAGAATTGGGAATGGTAAGTACTATGGGAATACAAAATCCGGTGGTACATTTTGTTCATGGCAATTATGATTACTATTATGATCTGGCATCTAAGCACGAAAGATCAACAGACCAATTTATTACTGTTAGCCCAGTCATTTATAATAAGCTTTGTTTAATTATTCCTCAAAGAAAAAAAGACATACATTATTGCAGATTTCCTGTTCCAGAGTGTTTAATAGCTAAAAAGAAAAATAAAATACTCCAAATAATTTATTGCGTAAGAAGCTTGGAGGATGAGAATAAACAATTTAAAATATTACCACAAATAAACGCAAAACTAAAACTAAAAGGGATAATCGTTTACTGGACAATAGTCGGGGAGGGTATAGCAATTGAAAAAATTCAGGCGTGGATGGAACAGCAGGTTGGTATATCACTGTTACCATTTTTATTGAATGAAGATGTCATTAACCTGTTGCCAAAATTTGATCTTTTTATTTTGCCATCCTTGTTGGAGGGTTTCCCGGTATCAGTAGTTGAAGCCATGAAAGCGGGTGTAGTGCCCTTAGTAACAAATTGGCAGGGAGCTACAGAGGAATTAATTATTTCAGGAGAAACCGGATTTTATTTTAAACCAGGTGATGTGGATGGTTATTCAGATAAAATTGATTTATTGAATGCTGACCGTAAATTATTAAATCAACTGTCAGAGAAAGGAAAAGAAAGGTCAAATAAATTATTTGATCCTTATGTAAATTCAAAAAAAATAGAAGTGATTCTTGTCAATGCTAATATTTGTGTGAAGAAAATAAAAAAACCTTTTAAAGTTTACGGGAGCAGACTTGACCATCCTTTACTATCTAACCTTGCAGTTACAATGGCACGTAAATTTCAATTTTATTTTTTTAGGTTATTTTTAAATTCACATTTCTAATTAATAGACAATGCAGCAATTATTGAATAGAATTATTTTAAAAGTTGGATGGATTTTAAGAAAAAGGCCATCTATACCTGGAATAGAAGAAAAGAGAAATGTAATAGAGCACTACAGAAGCATGTATAAGCCATCGGTTTTTATAGAAACTGGAACTTTTTTAGGAGATACAGTTGATTTATTTAAATATAAATTTGATTTTATTTATTCAATTGAGTTAAGTGAAGAACTTGCTAGTAAGGCTAAAGTACGTTTTGCACACAATGAAAATATTAAGATTATCCAGGGAAATAGTGCAGAAATATTGGCATCTGTTGTAGGGGAATTAAATAGTCAGGCATTATTTTGGCTCGATGGTCATTACTCTTCAGAATTTTATATAAACGGGGAGTTTATAAAGACTGCAAAAGGGGAGTCCGAGACACCTGTCGAGAAAGAACTTGATATCTTACTTGCCTTATTTACTCCTCAAATTATTTTGATAGATGATGCAAGGCTTTTCACTGGTATGGGAGATTATCCTACTTTCAGGTTTTTAAAGAATAAAGTACAGGACAGTAACAATAAATATAAGATTTTCATAAATAAAGACATAATCCATATAATTCCCAATTAATTTGAAAAATTATCTTGGTATCGCAAAATATTATGCTCAAAAATGCCTTTTTGATAAATACGCCATACCAAAGATTAAGTATGAGAAAATATCGAAAACATTATTAAAAAAATATTTACCTGAGAAACCAATTGTTATTGATTGTGGTGCCCACGATGGTGCGGACTCAGTTGAACTAGCTAAGATTTTAAAAGGCGAAATACATTCATTTGAGCCTGTGAATAACCTTTTTTCAAGGTTGAAAACAAATACTCATAATTTTCCAAACATTTACTGTTATGAAATTGCTTTAAGTAATAAAAATGGATCACAGGATTTTTATATTAGTGAAGGGAGATCAGACGCATCTAGTTCATTATTAATGCCAAAAGCTCATTTAGACGATCATCCGGATACTTTTTTCAAAACTAAGATTACAGTAAAAACCTTAACTCTTGACTACTGGGCAGAAATTAATAAAATAGAAAAAGTTGACTTATTATGGTTGGATATGCAGGGGTTTGAATTAAATATGTTGGAGGTCTCTGAAAAAATACTTGCAAAAGTTAGCGTGATCCACACAGAAGTTAGTACCAAAGAAACCTTCGTAGGAGTTGCGCAATATGCAGAATACAGGGAATTTCTTGAAAACAAGGGATTTAATGTTGTGCTTGAAGCAATTCCAGTTGGATGGGATATGGGCAATGTTTTGTTTGTAAGAAAATAGTAGGATGGAAAAAATTAAAATAAAATTCATTGATTTTTGGAATGGTTTTTTACCAAATAACAACTATTTTTTTAACCTTCTTTCAGAATATTTTGAAGTTGAATTAAGCGAAGAACCTGATATTTTAATTTATTCCTGTTATGGAACGGGATATCTTCAGTATGAATGCATAAGAATTTTTTATACAGCAGAAAATGTACGCCCAGATTTTTCTGGTTGTGATTTTGCAATAAGTTTTGATTTTAATAAAGATCATAGGCATTTTCGGCTACCGTTGTATGCTTTATATATAGACCAATTTAATTCGCAATCCAAATTGCTAGCAACAAGGAGCAAAGAAGAGGCGTTAAAAATTTGGAGAGGTAAAACAAAATTTTGTTGCATGGTAGTCTCAAATTTAAAATCCAAGAAAAGATTGAATTTCTTTAATAAGTTATCAAAATATAAAAGAGTTGATTCTGGTGGTAAAGCCCTGAATAATTTGGGGAGTCTGGTAAAGGATAAAATGGAATTCATTAAGGATTATCGCTTCGTTATTTCATTTGAGAATTCCAGCTATCCTGGTTATACGACTGAAAAAATATTGGACTCCTTTGTTATGGATAGCATACCTCTTTATTGGGGTAATCCTTTAATTCATATTGACTTTAATGCTAATTGCTTTCTTAACTTGGGCAATTATAGATCAGAAGGGAAATTTATTCAGAAAATCATTGAAATTGATAATGATGAGGAATTGGCTATCAAAATGATTATGGAACCAAAATTTAAAGACGCTGAAATACCTTTGGATATAAATAGGGAAAGATTAGTTGCTTTTTTTAGAAGAATTATTCTAGCTAAACATTTTATTAACCCCGTTGGAAAAGGCAAGATGAAATATTTGCATGCTTTTAATCTTAAAAAAAATCATTACTTCAACAGAGTAAAAGAACAATTGAATAGAAATTTCCGGTGAATAAGCAGTATTAAATCTGTTGTCGTTGTCAGCTTCCCAAATGTTATGTAGATGAATTTTCGTTTTATAAAGATGAATAAATTTCCTTTTGTAGATTACTAACTATTAAAACGTTTACGAACTGAAATGTTCCTAAATAAAAGGGAAAACAAAAGTTTAAAATTACAATGTCACGAATTCCTATCCAGTACACTTCTGGCGGTGGTCGTTGAGGACACCTACCACGGAAAGTGCCCGAAGGTCGGTGCCCTCACCGACCTTTTAAGAACTGAAATGTCCCTGGATAAAGGGGGAAACAAAATTTTATAATTACAATGTCACGAATCTCTATCCAGTAGACTTCCGGAAGCGGTCGGTGAGGACACAGATCACAGATCACAGAACATAAAATTAAAATTTAGCAATGCACTTAAACTCAAAGTTATTAATTCAAAAATATGGGTTGCCATATTTCAAAGATGGCTTAAGCATACTTGAAATCGGGCCGGATAATATTCCATCAACCATCCAGCAAATGGTTCATAATAATGTTACCTGGCATACCCTGAATATTTTTGATGATAAACGGCTTACTTATTCAAATTCAGCTGAATATTCATTTCCAATACAAGACAATACTTACGACATAGTCATTTCCGCAAATGTCATTGAACACGTACAAAAAATATGGAAATGGATACCGGAATTAGCAAGGATTACTAAACAAAATGGACTGGTTATCACTGTAAATCCCATTAGCTGGAATTATCATGAAGACCCCGTTGACTGCTGGCGAATTTACCCGGAAGGAATGAAGGCGTTATATGAAGAAGCAGGTTTAAAAGTTGAGTTATCCAAATTTGAAAATCTGGAAAGCATGGCTTTGTTAAACCGCCCTTATAACGCATCTAAAATGTGGCCCGGTGTTAGTTTGGGAAAAATGTCAATGATTAAAAAGCTAAAGCTACGGATAGGCTACCCTGTAATGGCTTCAATAGATACAATTTCAATAGGGCGTAAATAGCGGGCTCGCAATGTTTTGGCATTCATATAAACTATCTCTTGGGAAGTTCCTGCAAAGAATGATTAAATAAATGTTTAAAATACTTTCCAATTGAAGATTTATCAAAAAATCAATTACCATATACTAAAATGTACAAGAATGTTATGGTTTACTTTGCGGTACGGTATTTATCCTTGTAAAACCATCGATGGGATCACTATCCCGGTATATTTAAAGTATGGCTATTCCGTTTTGCGATTTATTAATAATGGAGAATATGAAAAGAGTGAAATTTCGATCATTAAAAACACGCTGACGAATAAAGACAAGGTGTTGGAACTGGGTACGGGCATTGGTTTTGTGTCGGCGTATTGCGCAAAAAGTATTGGCAGCGAAAATATTTTTACCTACGATGGAAACCCTTCATTGGCCCCTTTCATAAAACAACTTTACCTGGCAAATGATGTCAGTCCTACAGCTACGCCTGCTATATTGGGTAGCACTAATGGTACCAGAACATTTTATAAAAACAACCGTAGCTTCCTGACATCCTCTGCGGATGATGATTCGTCAGAAAATAGTGTAGCCATTTCTGTTGAGGAGCAAAACCTGAATGAAGTGATTGACCGGTTGCAGCCAACTTATCTTATCATGGATATTGAAGGAGGCGAATACAATGTTTTTAAGATGATCGATTTTCAATCCATACAAAAAATTCAGTTCGAACTTCATCCCGCTATTTTAGACAAGGGACAAGTTGATTTTATTTTTAAAAAACTGGAGAAGGAAAAATTTATCATGAATGCGTCATTTCAGTTCAGTAATAATTTTTTCTTTCAAAGGGAGAATAAATGACCCGGCAACCGGCTGCCAAACTCAATTACGGCCACTACTTTTAAGTAAAATAAAAAGAAGGTTTTCGAATATGCAATCGCCAATGGTAAGTGTTTTAATGACCGCCTATAACAGGGAAAAATACATCGCAGAGGCGATAACGAGCGTACTTTCATCTACCTATACCAATTTTGAGTTGATCATCGTGGATGATTGTTCATCAGACAAAACAGTGACCATCGCCAGGGAATTTGAAGCAAAAGATTGCAGGGTAAAACTATATGTAAATGACAAAAACCTGGGCGATTATCCCAACCGCAATAAGGCGGCAGGTTATGCAACAGGCGTATACCTGGTATCGGTAGATTCTGATGATATGATCTTTAAAGATGGCATCGAAACCTGCATCAGTTATATGTTGCAATTTCCGCAGGCCCGCTTTGCTACCTATTATTGTTTGCCTGCCAGGGAAGCATTTGTGATGGATTCCGTTACCGCAATTCAAAATCATTTTTTTAAGCAACAGTTCCTGATAGTGGGGCCGGGTGGGCTGATTGTTGAAAGGACTTATTTTATAGAAATCGGCGGTTTTCCTGAAAAGTATGGGCCTGCCAATGATATGTATTACAATTTAAAAGCAGTCTGTAGCAGCCCCGTGCTGTTGATTCCCTTTGAGTTTTTTTACTACCGCCGCCATCCCGAACAGGAGATTCATAACTTGGATAGCTACCTGTATAACAGCTATCGGTTAAACAGGGATGCATTCAATGAATTGAACCTTCCACTACAGCCGGAGCAAATACGCTGGTTGCAGAAAAAAAACAAAAGGCGTTTCGTGGTAAACATTTTTAAATATTTAAGGCGGACAAAAGACTTTAAAAAAACCATCCTGGCCATTCGATATGCCAAATTTTCGTTGAAAGATGCCCTTGTGGGCACATTTCATTAGCTCAATACCCATTGATGAAAATAGTACATTGCCTCAATCACTACATGCCAGATGTGCTGGCCGGAACGGAAGTATATACCCATACACTTGCCACACTACAGGAACAAACGGGGCATGAAGTGGCCGTGATAACTCCCCATATTGAGCACGACTATCCGGGGCAGATAAAACCTCATTATATTTATGATGGGATAAAGGTGTACCAGTTTCCCGAAACAGCCAATCCCACTGACCGGCAGGTGCATTACGGAAAAAAAAAACCCGAGGGATTGGAACATTTTGTCGCATTATTACAACAGTTAGAACCTGATGTCATCCATTTTCATGAACTTAACAGGAGTGTGGGTTTTACGGTGGAACATGTTAAGCTTGCCAGGCAATCAGGTGCAAAGGTCTTTTTTACCATGCATCTTTCTTCCTATAGTTGCAACACAAATATCCTGATTTATAATAATGAGTTGTGCGATGGAATTATAAGGCGTAACAGGTGTACGGAATGTAGTTATAAAGCATTGTTTAATATACCATCAATTCTTGCTAAGCCATTAAGCCGCTTAAGTTTGGTTAGTTGTAATAATGGCATCACAGAAAAAATGCCGGATGGTAAACTAAAAACAGTATTATCTGTTCCTGCTTACATCTCCCGTATAAAAAATAACCTGGATGAACTGGTGACGCATGTTGATCAATTGATTTCTTATAGTAACTGGTACAAAGAAATACTTTTGAAAAATGGGGTGCCGGCCTACAAAATAACCGTTGTGCCGGCTGCATTGGTAACCAGTGCAAAACATGAAATAAATAAAACGTTTCAACCACCAGGATTGCCAATAAAAATGGTTTTTGTTGGCCGCCTTCAATCCACAAAGGGCCTACATTTAATTATTGAAGCAATGCGTTCTTTTTCTTCAAATCAGGTACAAATGGATATTTATGGAAGACCCGAAGAAACCGATTATTACAAGCGATGTATCCATGATACGACGGAAATGGATTTAATAAAATGGAAGGGGGAGATTAAAAGAGAAGATGTTGTAGAATGCCTGTCTCAGTACGATATATTTTGTTTGGCTTCTACGTTTTCAGAAATGTCACCCTTGGTAATACAGGAAGCTTTTGCAGCAGGGATACCGGTATTGGCAAGTAAGGTTTATGGAAATATAGAGCAGATAACTCATGGTAAGAATGGATTGTTATTTGAATTCGATTCATCAGAAAGCTTAAAAGAACAAATACAGGCGTTAATAGAAAATCCTATCCTTATAAGGGAAATGAAAGGTAGCATTGTACCTCCATTAAATTTTAATCTAGTAAATGAATCTTATTTGCGTATATATGCTTCTCATTAATTAGCATTTTGTATCCTTATTTTTTTACTCTCTTCGATATAAACCGTTTCATTTTTAAAGGATAATAAGATAAAAGTGAATTCATTAAACACGTTATACCAGTCGCCCTATAATAAAAAATTCCCCGTCCGGGCATTCTTTCGTTTCCTGTATTGGAAACTGATTCGTTTCTTTAAATTAAAGGACGTAAAAATTCGTATTTGGAATGATCGTAAAATTCTCGTCAATTATGATTCATTCCAGAGTATGTGGCTCATGTACAATTACTATGTAGACTGGGAAGAATTTAACCTGATCAGTAAGTATGTGCGCCCTGGCGACCAGGTGTTTGACATCGGTGCCAACATGGGGTTTTATACCATCTGGATGTCTAAATTTATTGGGCATGGTAAAATCCATTCTTTTGAACCTGATGACAGTAATTTTGAAAAGCTTGGGAAAAACATTGCTTTAAATCATTTCCAATCCTCTGTAATAGCCAATAAACAAGCTGCCAGTGATGTAGATGGGGAAATTCGTTTTACACTGGGCCTCGACGGTGAAAACCATATCGTTGAAGGCCAGCATAATGGCATAGCTATCCTGTCGCAGAAAATAGACACTTACACGCAAAAACATGGTATTAAATTAATCGCCTACATGAAAGTGGATGTGGAAGGTTTTGAGTATGCGGTTTTGCAGGGAGCCAAAAACATCCTGGTGAGCAAAGGCGTTGACATAATACAACTTGAATTAAATAACACCATCAGCAATTCCGGTAAAAGTATCAGTGATGTGCTGGAATTGCTGAACCGGTCCCAATACCGGTTATGTAGTTACGATACAAATGCAAATCAACTAATGCCAACGGCCTTTTCCTCATTACGGGAAAATTATTTTGCTGTCAATAATATTGATAAGGTTAATGTAAAATTGAAAAATGGTTCTCACTAAAATACACAACCAGGTAACAAACCTCAGGGTATGAAGATTTTAATAGTAATGGACCCGGGCATTTTAATTCCTGTAAAAGGTTACGGTGGGCATGAACGTTTAGTAGATATGTTTGCCAGGGAATATGTGAGGATGGGGCATGAAGTACATTTATTGGTAACAGCGGGTTCTTTAGTGCAAGGCTGCACCATGCACGCTTTTGGTCATGAAGGATTTCCACCCAAAAAGGCAGATGCGATGAAAGCAGTACCGGTGGCCTGGAAATTTTTATGGAAACACCGGAGTGATTTTGACCTGGTACATAATTTTGGAAGGCTTGCATATCTTCTGCCCATTTTGAATCATCCCGTAAAAAAAATAATGACTTATGGGAGGGAGATCAGCAGTGGTAATCCGCGGTTGGCCAATTTCCTGGGCAGTAAAAACCTGGTGTTTACAGCTTGCAGTGGCAATCTTTTGTCAAGGGTAGAGGGGGAAGGTGATTGGGAGGTAGTATATAATGCAATCGAATTTTCCAAATACGAATGTGTAGAATCGGTGCCGGAGGATGCGCCACTGATATTTTTGGGCAGGATTGAAAGAATCAAGGGTTGTCATATCGCTATTGCTGTAGCGAAAGCTTGTGGCTATAAGCTGGTAATAGCTGGTAATATATCGCCTTTGGAAGATGAAAAATCATATTATGAAAATGAAATAGCCCCGCTGGTGGATGGAGACCACATACAATATGTAGGCGCCTTGAATGACCGACAAAAGAATGAATGGCTAGGTAAGGCCCGTGCATTGCTTTTTCCAATAGAATGGAATGAACCATTTGGTATCGTAATGATTGAGGCAATGTCTTGCGGTACACCGGTGATAGCCTTCAACAGGGGTTCGGTAGATGAAGTAGTTATAGAAAATATAACAGGGCTTAAAGTAAATACCAAGGAGGAGATGATTGAAGCGATTTATAAAATCCGTACGATTAACCGGAAAGCCTGCCGGCGATATGCTCAAAATAAATTTGATGTAGCCATTATTTCAGCGCAATATCTTGGCCTTTTTAATAGAACTGTACCCAAAATAGTAATTGTTACTACAGGCCAACCTGCTGCCAACCCCAGGGTTATGAAAGAATATGTGACACTTGCAGAAAAAGGGTATAAGGTAAAAGTATTGTACACTTATTCGGCGGATTGGTCATACAAAATTGATCAAGAAAAATTTATGTCAGGTAAACTGCCAAAGAGCGATTTTATATTGGTGGGCGGTAATCCTTACAATGAAAAAGCAGCGTATTTTTTTTCAAGGTTATTCTTTCAACTTTCAAGCAAATTAGCAGGGTTGATTCCGCTCTTTTTATTGAAAGAAATCACTATTGTTCGTTCTTCCATGTATTTACGGGCGTATACAAAAAAATATAAAGCAGATGTTTACATCGCACATTACCTGGGATCCTTACCTGCAGCCATCAGGGCCGCTTCAAAATACAAGGCAGCGGTTATTTTTGATGCCGAGGATTTTCATCGTGGAGAAGAATCGGATAATCTTTCACAGGTACAGAAGGTAATAGCAATGGAGGATAGGTTGTTGCCGAAAGTTAATTTAATAACCACTGCCAGTCCATTGATTTCAAGTTCATATCAACAATTATATCCGGCAAAAAAAGTTATTACCATCAATAATGTATTTAGCAAAAAGTACCTGCAACCGGCTATTAATGGTAAGGAACAAAAATTAAGACTATTCTGGTTCTCTCAAAGCATTGGCCCCCATCGTGGATTAGAAGTTTTAGTGGATTCAGTGAATTGTATGGATGATACTATTTCCCTGACGCTGCTGGGAGTTGTGCGCGATAAGGCCTATGTTGAACAACTTTTGAAAAGAACGCATTATCCAGGCAAGATTCATCTTATAGGGCCGGTAAGCCCCGAACAAATATTCAATATTGCAGCAGATTTTGATATTGGCCTTGCTGCAGAGATACCAATCAGCCAGAACAGGGATATCTGCCTTACCAACAAAATATTTACCTACCTGCTTGCCGGAAACTGCATCATCGCCTCTGATACGGCGGCACAAAAGCAATTCATGAATGAACACCCTGCCGTTGGATCATTATATAAACACAGTGACGCGGCTGATCTGTGCAGGGTCATAAAACATTTTAACGACAACCGGGAATTATTAATGAATTGCAAAAAAAAGTCTTTGGAACTGGCTGAACAAACATTGAACTGGGAAATGGAAAGTAAAAAATGGATGGATTCTGTTGAATCTCTTTTGCTTCCTTTACCTCATTGACTAGATGGTGCTTCAGGCGGAAATGAGATTAGTTGAATTTGTTAAAAAAGAAGGATGCTGCAACAAAGAGAAGTTCGAAGGAGGGCGATAGGGTAAAGTTAAAATTAAAAAAATTCTTATCATATCTCCGCATTTCCCACCCCCAATCTTGCCGCTGTGCACAGAAGCAGATTGTTTGCCCAACACTTACTATCTATTAAAACTTTCATGAAAAGATTTTTTATCTTAGTCAGGTTTATCTGGCGACATCCCCTTGCTTCTAAAAACAGGAGATTGGCTTTCTCGAAATTTCTTCGCTTTCAGTTTAGTCAGAGGATAGCCCCCTTCCCGGTTTGGTATCCATTGGTTGAAAATAGTACTTTGTTAGTTAAAAGAGGAATGGTTGGTGCAACAGGTAATATTTATACGGGCTTATTGGAGTTTGTTGATATGGCCTTTGTATTACATGTATTAAGGAGCGAGGATATTTTTGTAGATATAGGTGCCAATGTTGGAGTATATACTATATTAGCCTCGAAAAATGCAGGTGCAAGGGTTTTATCAATTGAACCAATTGCATCCAGCTATTTGACACTAAGAAACAATGTATTTTTAAATGAAGTAGATCATTTGGTTACATTACATCCAATAGGAGTTGGGGAAGAACCTGGTATTTTGTCTTTTACAAACTCAATGGATGCAATTAATCATGTATTGGTGGCAGATGAAGAGTGTGACTTTAACAATTCAGTATTGGTGGAGGTTAAATCCATTGATGAAATAGTTGAAGGAAACGAACCGGTAATTATCAAAATGGATATAGAAGGTTTTGAATGGACCGCATTAAAGGGAGCAAAAAAATTATTGGATGGGAATATTTTAAAATGTTTAATAATTGAATTGAATGGTAGCGGAATTAAATACGGAGCCAATGAGGATGATATTCATGATCTGCTATTATCGCATCGTTTCTTGCCATTTCGATATGATCCATTTTTAAGACAGCTTACACCAATGGAAAAGTATGGCCGGTTTAATACGATCTATATAAGAGATAAAGATTGGGCAGTTGACAGAGTGAAGAATGCCAAAAAATTCATCATACTTGACCAGTTTGTTTGATTTCTTAATAAATTCGTAACATCCAGCATCCAGTATCAAAAAAATCCTCATCATATCCCCCCATTTTCCACCTTCCAATCTTGCTGCAGTGCACCGGAGCAGGTTGTTTGCACAACATTTGCCTTCATTTGGTTGGGAGCCAATCATTTTAACGGTTCATGAAAAGTATTATGAAGAATCATTGGATCATAATTTAGAAAAATTATTGCCGGCATCATTAAGAGTAGAAAAAGTAAAAGCCTTCCGGGTCACCAGGCCAAGATTAATTGGTGATATCGGATTGCGTGCATTTTTCCAGTTGTACAAAAAGGCAAAGCAATTAATTCAATCAGAAAAGATTAATTTTTTATACATTCCCATTCCATCGTATTATTGTGCCTTGTTGGGCCGTTGTCTTCACCAGTCAACAAAAATAAAATACGGGATTGATTACATTGATCCTTGGGTGCATTATTTCCCAGGGAGTGACAAAATACTCTCCCGTCATTGGATCACCACCAAAATAGCCCGGGTATTGGAACCTATTGCTGTAAAAAAAGCATCCCTGATTACCGGGGTGGCAGAAGGATATTATAAAGCAGTGCTTGAAAGAAATCCTCATTTAAAATCAAAGGCTATATGCGGGGCTATGCCTTATGGAGGCGAAGCTGCCGACCACGCTATTATTAGTAAATTTGATATTTTACCCTATCTCTTTAAAAAAAACGGGTCTTTACAATTGGTATATGCCGGAGCAATGTTGCCTAAAGCATACTTACCTTTGGAGGCAATATTTAAGGCGATAGCGGGCAATAGAAATGTTTTTGAAAAAGTAGAATTTCATTTTATAGGAACAGGAAGTAGGGCGAATGATGCAGGGAGTTATAATATAAAACCGTTAGCGGAAAAATATGGGTTATACAATTCGGTGGTTTATGAATACCCAAAGCGAATCCCTTACCTGGATGTATTGGTACATTTGAATATTGCCGACGGCTTATTTATATTA
>JBDTWP010000088.1:0-18941 GCA_040006615.1 Ferruginibacter sp. | reverse complement strand
AAAGAAAATGAAGCCTAACCTATTATCAGCTTAGGTTTGCGAATGTTATACCTAAGGCTAATAATTTATATTGATGATCAACCTAATTACCTTATTAGTATACAGTAAAGAAGTGTAATGAAAAAATATATTTGTTACCGTATTGATACCGGGAAGGTGGCGTGTTATTGAATAGTGTGAAATAAGGTATTAATTTAGCAATATCGGGTAGTAAATCTGCTCGTGACGATTGTAAATTTGACCCTGATTTTGAACCAACGTCTCATTTCTCAATTTTTTTTAATGAGCAGACAATCTTTCAATTCTTACTTTTGGTCTTCATGAACTGCCCTTATTCTTCAAAACCAAATTAATAGTATTTTAAACAACGCAGGGTTGAGAATGAAAAAATAAACCAGGAAAGTCTGCAATCAGGATAAGAATTTTAAAATACTAATTTCGTGGGTTAAAATACAAATTGTAACCCTCAATAGCCGGGTTTTTAAAGCATAAATCTAATTAAAGCGATCAACCAATGACAATAAAAAGGACGGGATTGGCAATTTTACTGAGCCTCTTTACAATTCCCTTTATCATCTCCGGGCAATCCATTAATATAAAGAATTTAA
The DNA here is from genome assembly GCA_040006615.1 of Ferruginibacter sp. GTDB lineage: Bacteria > Bacteroidota > Bacteroidia > Chitinophagales > Chitinophagaceae > Ferruginibacter. Next base: position 18,333 of record JBDTWP010000088.1, on the reverse strand, counting down.
AGAAGATCCAACTGAACATGTACCCGGCTGAAGGACTTGTCTGGAAAGGAGCGTCAGTGCAGAATACAAACTGGAATAAGATCACCGAGACACCTGATGGTAAGGTATGGTATTGCGGCGGCGACCACTGGGGATCGGATGCGATAACCGGACCATTTGACAAAGGAGAAAACTACGAAAGGCCCTGGGGATTCGGGAATACGGCGATATCCTATTACGATCCGAAACTGGATAAATCATTTGTCGCCTTAGAACTGGATAGAGCAAGCGCAATATATTCCAATGCTGAAACTCCTGGCCATGGAAAGAGCCATTCCAATATTGTTTCAGATTCCAAAGGAAATGTGTATTTCGCGGGGTACATGGGTCTGTCCTATAGCCATGAATATACTGCTGCTTACTATCCCAAGAGTTATGCCGGGGGCGCTTTAATCAGGTACAATCCTGCGACCGGGGATGTTCATTATTTTGGAATTCCTTTTCCTTACGGAGCCGTAGTAGCTTTATACTATGATGAAAAGCGGGATATCCTGAATGGCATTACGGTAGACCGGGCAAAGTTCTTTCGGGTAAAACTTGCTACAATGGAGGTCAACCGGTATGAATCTGTCGCACGCATGAGCAGGGTTGAAGACCGCGTAAGGGAAATGATTATGGATAAGGAAGGCTCCTGTTATTTTGCAAATGACCTGGGGGGACTCACCAAATTTAACCCGGATACAGAAGAGTTCACCGACCTTGATGTGAAACTGCCCGGCAGGCTAATGGACTTTCGCTCCTCGGTAGTGTCATCAAAGAATATCATTTATGGCATTTCAACAGATGGTTTTGTATGGAGTTTAGATCCAAAGACAAATAGGATCGAAGACCTTGGCCATGTTCTGGGCATGCCGGAGCAAGGGCATTATACACCAAATATTGCCCTGGATGAGGATTGGAGCCGGCTTTATTTCATGGCTGGCAACCACGGTGGCGTAGTGCTTGAAACTGCGCTTGAGACAATTACTGTTTTAGATATCAAAAAGAAGAAGTTCTATTGGTTAGGACAGGCGGAAGGAGTGGAAGGTTGTTTCGGTTCACTGGTGAATAAAAATCATACGGTGTTTTTCAGTTGCTATGGTCACCTTACTAAGGATAACCAGCTTGTGAAGGATATAAAAGGCGCAGTTATTACGCGTCCCTTCCTGGCCAGGTATGATCCACCAAAGAATCTTGAATAACAGGTATACTTAAGTTCCGGGATAAATAGAAATATAACAGGATGAAAAATAATAGAATACAGGTCAGTCTGGTGATGTTGCTGTTAGCAATAATCTTCAATGATACAATTGCTGAGGCGCAGCGGTCAGGAGGTCTTCCACGAAGCACCATTACAAATCGTCTTTTAATTTCGAATGGTCCAAAGGGCCCTATCCAGGGTGGAGAAAGTGCGGTTACGGATATGATCCTCCTGAATGACGGGTGGGTTTATGGGTCTACAAAAGCCACATGGGGTGCCAGGAACTGCCATCTTTTCCGGACTGATGGAGAAAAAGTTGAGCACATACTGAACCTGACCTCAAAAATTCCGGGACAAACTGCAATCAGTGATATTGCCATTGGAAAAGGAAATATTCTTATTGGGTGTACCTCTACCTATAATGATATTTTCGATAATAAGGAAAAGAATTACGATGGTGGTCATCTTTTTTCATTTAACCCAGCAACTAAGAAAACGGAGGATTTTGGAATTATCGCCCGGGGCCAGGGAATCAATTGTATTGCAGTTGATTCGGCCCGTGGGAAAATTTATGGTGTTACTTACCCGGCCGGTCATTTATTTTCTTTTGACCTTGCAACAAAAGCTATCAAAGATTTTGGAGAAGTCATGACACCCTGGAGGGTGAAAGATCTTGGCAGGGTTTCATGGAGGGGCGTTCCTAAAGTACTGATAATTGATGATGCAGGTACCGTGTATTTTTCAACCTATTACCGGACTGAAATTGAAATGGCAAAACAGGAGTTGATGGTAGGTGGTTCATCAACCTATTCTTCCCTCGAAGGTGGCCGGATTTACCGGCTGGTTTACGGCGAAGAAAAGCCTGTTTTTACGGGTTCGGTAATTCCCACCCAAACCGGGATGGATTCCGATCCCATCTATGAAAACGGGATAGCTTCGGCAATTCGTGCACGCGATGGTGGATTCTGGTGCGGAACGATTAATGATGGGTTTCTTTTCAAGTTTGAACCATCTACTTCCACTGTTATCAACAAGGGAAAGGCCTTTCAATACTGGAATTTGAAATCGCTCGCCTATGGCAGTGATGGAAAATTATATATGCTGGGAGGCAGGGACGAAGACAATTCCTGGATTATGAGTTATGACCCGATGATCGGTTCCCTGGCCTGTCTCGGCTGGCCTGAAAATACCTCGCAATGCAATGTGATCTGCGCAGATAAAAAAGGCAGGATCATTATCGCTGAAAATCTTCGGAATTCCTTTATATGGGTCTTTGAGCCATCGAAAATGGTTAAATAGTTTTCAGCCCGGTCCTCCGTTGCTATTTTTTATTCAGCATTTAATTCAAAAAAAATTGATAAAATATCCTCTTATACTTTTGTTGATCGTATCTGTTAGCCTAAGATCTAATTCGCAGGATGCAAGCCTTTCTGCGCTGGATCCTTATCTCAAAAAATCTGTGACATGGAGATCTTCAGTCCTTAATAAAGATATACCATTCAAAATATATTACCTCTCCGATAGTACTGTAAACCCGGATGGTGCCGAAGTTATCGTGTATCTCAAAAATAAAGCCTGGGACAGGATCGGGCAGGAACCTGACCTCCCTATTTTGCGCGATTATATTCAAAAAAAGTTTATCGTCATAACGGCTGATTATGGAAATGAGCCGCAGGCAATATCTCCTCATTTTGATAAGGATTTGCATGATATCCTGAAAGCTGTTTATGGCTTTCAAACTGAGTCTTTGCTGAATGGCCTCCACCTTTTACCAAAAGATTTCCGGTGTTTTTTTCTGCCCGAAGGATACCGGGTAGCAACGGACCTGGTGTACTGGGAGATTGATAAACATGCCGTATATGGAACGATGGAGTTTATAATGAAATCCTATAATGAAAATATCGTTTCAAAATACCCCGGATTAAAAACCGTTTCATCACCCGCTGCAATGGTCGATAGAAAAGGGAATCCGTTTGATTACAAAATTAAGATGGATATTATTTATCCGTCGCAGGCCAGGAAAAAGCTACCCGTGGTCTTTTTATCAGAAACCCTTGCCACCAGGAATCCGAATGACCAGCCCAGTAATTATGTTCCTCATTTTGCAGGCTTCGCCACAAGGGGTTATGTTCATGTCGTAATAGGGCATTGCTTTAATCCCTGCGTGACACATTTCTTTCATTTTTCCAGGTTTACCCTCGACCACGAAAACGGGTACGCCTGTTATACCGCGGCTATGCGCTTCCTCCATGCCAATGCTGATAAATATAGTATGAACACCGATCATATTGGTGGACTTGGAATTTCCAAAGGAGAATATGCGATCACCCGTCTTTCCGATCCCCATCATGAAGCAAGAAAAGAAGAAGTCAGTAAATTCGAGGGCTTCCCCGCGGGAACTCCCGAGCCTCAACCCTGGCAAGGGTACTCATCAAAGATCCAGGCGGGAATGCAGGGTATGGGGATGGGACTTTTTGAAACGGAATTTATTACAGCAGACTATGTTCCGAACATAATATTTTGCGGGGAACATGATCGCGAAGTAATTACTAAGGCTCATCCCGTTTTTGTAAAAAGGCTTGAGGAACTCGGTGCCAACCATATAGGCCTTTTTATGACGGGCCTGGCCCACGAATACCCTTATGGATATGATGAAAGATTGGGAGTGGACCGTTATCAATTAGTACACGATTTCTTTGACCGGTATCTCAAAGTGGAAGAAAAACTTGCGCCTGTAATACTGATCGCTTCACCTTTTAATAGCGAGGAAGCTGTTTCTCCTTCATCAACAATTTCAGTTCAGTTTGCCCCTGTTATTGATGAGAAAAGTATTCTCGAAAAAAAGGGCATCAGAATTGTCCTCGCTAAGACCAACCAGGAACTAAGCGGAAGTTGGAAAGTATCACACGGGGGGACAAAGTTTACTTTCACTCCTGAACAATCTCTTCAAAAGAATAAGCAGTACAAAATCATCGTAACTTCCGGGGTTAAAGATAAAGCAGGAACAAAACTGGAGAAAGAAAAGAGCATACAATTTAAAGTTGCAGGAGAAACACAGACGGGGACCATGTAGGAACAGGCCGGGGCCTGTTCCCCGACACAAATAAAAAAAAGGTTGTATAAAAAAAATACCACTACAAAAAATTTATCATGAAAAAAAGAGGGCACCTTGTAGGAACAGGCCGGGGCCTGTTCCCGGACAAATGAAAAAAGAGTTTAAATAAAAAAAATACCACTACAAAAAATTTATACAGGGCCTTGTAGGAACAGGCCGGGGCCTGTTCCCGGACAAAAGAAAAAAAAGGTTAAATAAAAAAAATACCACTACAAAAAATTTATACAGGGCCTTGTAGGAACAGGCCGGGGCCTGTTCCCCGCCATATGAAAAAAAAGGTTGAATAAAAAAAATACCGCCACAAAAAATTTATCATAAAGAAAAGACAGTAAACGGAAAACGGAAAACAGTAAACAGTAAACGGAAAACAGTAAACAGAAAACAGTAAACAATAAACCGAAAACAGTAAACCGAAAACATGAGCGCAAAATCTGCATGGATTAATTTTATACTTCTGAAAGCCATTTTCCTGTTGCCCGGGTTTGGTTCCCATGCGCAAACTGTTGAAGACAGTAATAAAGAAATTTATAAAAGTATAAAAATTGATAAACAGGTATGGATGGCAGAAAACCTGAACCTTGGAAATTTCAGAAATGGAGATACGATCCCGGAGGCCAAAACTAATGAAGAATGGATCAGTGCGGGTAAGGAAGGTAAGGCGGCCTGGTGCTATTATGAAAACAAGATAGATAACGGAGTTAGCTATGGTAGGTTGTATAATTGGTACGCTGTAACCGACACACATGGATTGGCGCCTAAAGGCTGGCATGTTCCCACCGATGCAGAATGGAGACAGGTTACACTTTACCTCGGCGGTGAAGACGCGGCGGGCACAAAGATGAAAACCCCGGCTGGATGGACCCTTGATGGCAATGGAACCAATGAGAGTGGATTTTCAGGTCTCCCGGGCGGCAGCCGAAACCGGAATGGAGAATTCGATTATACAGGGCACATCGCGTACTGGTGGTGCTCTACGCCTTATGATCCGGACTTTGCCTGGTACAGGGTTATTGACGAAAGCCCTTATTATGTGTACAGGACCTATTATTATAAACAAAACGGGTATTCAGTTCGTTGTATCAAAGACCAGGGTAATTGAATAAATTGATAATTGATAATTGATAATTGATAATTTTTTTAAGGCGAACTATCATTAATTAAAATGATAGAATTAAGGGCTGAATAATTTTATAGGTATTGGCGCTTAGACAGTCCTTTTAGATTTTCCCCTTTAAAAATATTCGTGACGATTGGTATAAATTTTGTGAACTCAGGATTGGCGCATTTTGAATTTTTTAGCAAAAAACTCTGTAAATAATTTTGGCTAATTCCTTGCTGGTTTCAACTTTTTTACCTAATTTAATACGTGAATTAACATGGTTAAAAAAGACCTGGGAAATGATCTTTTTATCCATTTAAGTAAAATTCCTTACCAGACATTCACCAGACATTCACCTGACTTTTGCCAGACTCTCACCAGACTTTTGCCAGATATTCACCAGACTTTCACCAGAACCAAAGAAAGGGGAAACGGTAAGTAAACCGCTACCTAACCCCTACCTAACCCTCTGTACCTAGTATTAACCCCCGATAAAAAGTAGAGCCATGACTATTTAGGTCACACACATGCTCCTGAAATAATAAGAAAATTTACAGACCCTGAATCTAAAAGAGCAAGCCAGATAAGAAAAGTGTCGCCACTTAAAAAATTATCAATTATCAATTATCAATTATCAATTATTCTTCACTGCTACTTGTTTTGAATTTAGTAAATACGGTGAATAATAAGCCGGAATATTACTAAGGGGTAATACTTCCGGTTTTATTTTGATACCCAGGCGGTTGATCATAAAATCGCGTCTTTGCTGTATGCGCTGCCAGGATGAAGGGAATTGTGAAGCCCAGTCTGCACGCAAATTTTCATCTGCCAACACAATGCCATCTTCCATATTGGCACATACAACTTCACCTTTACTCACCGGTATGATATCCATCTGTATGGCCATGCCGGAAAACAGTTTTAAGGAAGAATCTTTAACAAAGGGGGAGTTTACCCATTCATCAATGTGCAGCGTGTGACCGGTATTCACGGCAAAATCAAAGAGCATATCATCCCGTGCCGCTTCTACTTTGGCGGTGACCTCACCGGCAGAAATTCCTATCCCGATTGTCTCGTACCATGTGACTACCGTATTAAAATATCCCCGCCAGAATTTCTCAAAAAATTCTGCCACCTCCTTATCCAGTTGTGCAGGTTCTGCGGCCACCATGCCTGCACGACAGGTTAGGGCGCCCCATACACCAAAAGCTGCAGTAAATGGATCCTTCAACGCTACTTTATTTCCCGAAGGACTGCTAAGCCCCAGGCTTGCTTTCTTCCCGGAAGAAACCATGGGATGACAGGAGTAGGGTAAGCCATCGCTGATGTAATTCCTGGCGAGTTCATATTCCCTGGCGCCCGGAATCAATTTGCTCAGCAGGTTTTTTATACTCCCCGATGTCCGGGTAGACGCCCATTCAAACCGCACTAATTCTTCCAGGCAATTATGTTGTCTTAGCCCGGTTGAAGCATCCATGAAAATGGCTGAAGCATTGCAGACTTTTCCTCGTGTTCCTACAAGTTTGAAAAGCACATTGGCCAGGTAAGATGGGATGTCTAATTCGAATTCATCAGGGAAATATTTATAGTAACTGCATCCTACTATTGAACCCTGCCCTATGCCAAAGGATTGAAAGATTTCTGTAAGCGGCCGCGATTGAGAACGATCCTGTCCCAATAAACTGAATTCCTGGAACAACTCGTACTCCATGGGTATCGGGCATATCCCCGTATAGCCCATGCACTCGTTTCCCAACAGGATTTTCCGGGTACCGCTTTTGTGCAACAGCATCAGCGCTTCCTCAAAACGGGGATCCAGCCGGGTGAGATATGCGAGGTTGGATACATGCTCCCGGTCAGCAAAGACCAGGAGAAAATCGAGCTCCTGTTGTTTCATCTGTTCAAGAGTTGCCAGTATGCGCATTTCAAATTCTGCTGCGGGAATTTCAATGAGCTCTTCGCACTGACCGAAGCCCGGTAAGTCAATTTCTTCTAAGACAAAGTTGGATGACATGAAGTTTGGATTTTATATTTTGGAAGGCACTAAAATTACCGATTAAATATTAAAGATTGAAATGATCGTAGGAAAGGGGTGCATTTCTAATTCATCCTGCTCCGAAGGCAAAACAAATTGATATGCTCCCCATTTGTTGGAGTGGTTTCATAAAATGCCTGGTTCTATTGTTAGGCAGGGTATCCAACCTTCTAAAGGTTGGATACCTGCCTATAAATACACCATTGCTAAAATAGTTGTCTGGGAAAGGCGGTATTTTACATTCTCCGTTTCCGATTTTAAACTATCTTTCAGGAAAGAAATTAACGGTAAGTAATTCATGAACCGATCTCTGTATTTCGAAAAAACAAAACCCTGGAAAATTAAGCTGGGGCGGGTCCCGGGAATTGGTGTAATCAGCCTTTTCCTTGTATTGGGCTGTACTTTTAATAAACAGCAAGCTGATACAATTTTATTCAATGGAAAAGTTATTACGGTGGACGAAAAGTTCTCTGTGGCCGAAGCAGTCGCAATCAGTAAGGGCAAAATTCTGGCAGTTGGTACAAATAAGGATCTGTTAAAGCTTCAGGGTGATTCCACTAAAACAATTGACCTGAAAGGCCATGCGGTAATACCCGGCCTGATTGAAGGCCATGCACATCCTATCCAGGCCTCGCAAAGCGAATATTTTGAAAAAATACCTGACCTCCATACCATCAGGGATCTCCTGGAATGGATTCATAATGAAGCGCGCATTAAGAAAACGGGTGAATGGATCATTCACCCGAAATTTTTTATCACAAGGCTCAGGGATATGCGCCAATTAACCAAACGGGAGTTGGATTCCGTAGCGCCCGATAACCCGGTTTTTCTCAATGGAAGTTTTGGTGGCATGATCAATTCTAAAGCATTGAAGCTTTCCGGTATGAACAAATTAAAACATGCAGGTATATTAAGAGACCAGGCAACTGGAGAACCCAGCGGCTTCATACGGGGATCAGCATTCAGTTTACTGGCAATAAATAAGGAGAACAAAATTCCGGAACAGCAACAACTTGAATCCCTTAAAATTCTTTTTCATCTTTATAACGAAGTGGGTATTACCTCTGTTTGCTCCGGGGGAGGTACGGTTGAAGAATTAAAAATGGTCGAAAGACTAATGAACAATGGCGAATTAACGGTCAGGGTTTTTCAAAATATACTATTTCCTTTTGACATAAAAGGAACAATGACTGCTATGCGCGATTCCCTGAAACGGTTTGGATATAAAACAGGAGATGGAAACGAATGGGTTAAAGTAGGTGCACTTAAAGTAGTACTTGATGGCGGGGTGCTTACAGGTACCGCCTATTTACGTGAAGGATGGGGTGAAAAAGCGAAAGTAGTTTATGGTATCAATGATCCAAACTACAGGGGCGAATTATTTATTTCAAAGGATGAGTTGATCCGGTTGATCACGGTAGCAAATGAAACCGGATGGAAATTCACTGCCCATGTTACCGGCGGCGGTGGCGTGGATACCCTGCTTGCAGCCTATGAAGCGGTAAATCATTCTATTCCTATCAATAATAAACGCTTTTCTATCATCCACGGTAACTTTTATACTCCGGATGCCATCAGGAAAATGGCGACCCTGGGAATATATGCGGATATGCAGCCAGCCTGGTATTATAAGGACACGGACTTGTTGAATGAGGTGTTGGGTAAGGACAGGATTAAAACATTCCATCCATACCGTTCCATGATGAATGCCGGTATCATTATCAATGGCGGCTCCGATCATATGGTGAAGTTGGATCCCAACACATCGGTCAATCCTTACAATCCTTTCCTGGCAATGTGGTCCGTAATTACAAGAAAGACCGATCGCGGTACTGTTTATAATCCGGAAGAGGCGATTTTCAGGGAACAGGCTTTGAAAATGTATACGATTAACAATGCCTATGCTTCTTTCGAAGAACATATGAAAGGATCGATAGAAGCCGGGAAATTTGCAGACCTGGTGGTCTTAACAGATGATTTATTGACTTGTGCGGTCGACAGTATCCGGGAAATAAGATCCCTGTTAACCATCGTAAATGGCCAAACTGTTTTTGATGCAGGGGTCATTAAATATTCCCGGAAATAATTACACTACTGGCAGATTTAATTCAAAACAATTTTATGCCTTCAATTCATTATGATGTAATTAATTGGGGTAGGCTCCATGAGAGCCGCTGCTTAAAAATCTGCTTATTCATTTTCCCATACAAATATTTTAAAGAGTAATACAAAATAGGGTAATGATTGGTCAGTATCGGGTAAATAGGCATCGTTAATGAAAAGTATTTTTGTTTTCAAGGAAGGTCATCTGAAATACTTTCTTCTAACTAATTTCCCGGAGCCTGTTTTAGAGGGTAAATGGAAAACAGCAGCCATAGGTAACACGACTTCGCTTATCAACCCGACAATACGATCTAATATGATAATAACTAATGAAAAGGAGGCCAGAGAAAATTTCCTGAATGATACCAGGCAACAAATTTATGCTGCCGCTGTTTGCGATATACTGGATGAAATGGGCTTCCGCTACCAGGCAATGCATCAACGATTGCGACCTCTGTTGCCGGATATGAGGAACTGTGGATTTATTGGCAAAGCGAGAACTTTTGCATGGCAGGAGATTGATTATGTAGGTGAAGAAGATCCTTATGGTCTGGAAATTGAAGCAATGGATTCGCTTAACAAAGGCGATGTTGTCGTTCATTCGACAGACTTCAATGGTACGAACGCTCCCTGGGGCGAACTGATGTCAACGATCGCAAAACGAAAAGGAGTTGCCGGATGTGTTTGCGACAGCCAGATAAGGGACTGTATTAAAATTATTGAAATGAATTTTCCGGTATATTACTCAGGTATCAGACCTTTAGACTCAAAGGGGCGGAGCATTGTCATAGGTTATGACATGCCTGTTCAGTGCGGAGGGGTATTGGTTCATCCCGGCGACCTGATCTTTGCGGACTTTGATGGAGTGGTTGTTATTCCAAAAACGGTCGATGAAGAAGAAGTTTTTCAAAAAGCTAAGGAGAAAATTCTTGCTGAAAATTTTTCGAGAGAAGCACTGCTTGATGGAAAAACGCTGAGGGAAGTATATGATAAATACAAAGCTTTATAAACAGTCAGTCATGAAATTGGAAAATCGTACGGTTGTTATAACAGGTTCAGGTTCGGGGATAGGCAGGGCTTGTGCCCTGGCGTTTGCAAATGCGGGCGCCACCGTAGTGGTGGCAGATATAAATTTACAGGCTGCAGAAGAAACCGTGAAACAAATAATTACTTTGGATGGGAAAGCATTTGCCATTCAGGCAGATGTTTCCAAACCGGATTCTGTAGCTGCGCTTGTTAATAAAACCATTGAACTGTGTTCAAAGATCGACGCACTGATCAACAATGCCGCTATCCAGGTAAACAAAACAATTGAGGATACCAGTTTTGAGGAATGGAACGCACAGATGTCGGTGAACATCGGCGGCGTTTTTCTTTGTTCCAAACTCTTTCTCCCTTACTTAAAGATTACCAAAGGCAATATTGTCAACATGTCATCAGTGAATGGATTTTTTGTAGAGCCTTCCTGTGCAGGATATTGCGCTACCAAGGCTGCCATTATCGGATTTACTAAAGCGATGGCGATTGATCATGGTCATGAGGGTATCCGTGTAAATTGCATTTGCCCGGGTTATATTGATGCCGGCCTCGCCGAGGGTTATTTTCAAAGCCAGAAGGACCCGGCACAGGCCCGTGTTGAAGCAGGAAAATTACATGCCTTATGGCGGATAGGAAAACCAGGAGAGGTGGCACAGGTTGCAATTTTCCTGGCCAGCGATGATGCTTCTTTTGTTACAGGCTCCGCTTATGTGGTTGATGGTGGTTTTGGGTCGGGGTTGCCTCCTAAATAATGTGAAAATGTGAAAATTTGAAAATGAGAAAATGGAAGAATGTGCTAATTAGCTAATTTGCTAATGTGCTAATGGAAGAATGTGAAAATGTGAAAATGTGAAAATTTGAAAATGGAAGAATGTGCTAATTAGCTAATTTGCTAATGGAAGAATGTGAAAATGTGAAAATGGAAGTGAAATTATTATTGATAATAATATGCTTAAAATGGGAAAAGCCAGGAATTTGCTTTTGGTTATAATCGTTAATTTTATGTGGGCAACACAGGTTCCCGTTATAAGATTGATAGGTGACAAACTGGGGCTCATCACTATCGCCTTTGTTCCCATGATAATCAGTACACTGCTCTTTATTCCTTTTTTATGGGTGGAGAACAAAAAAAGAATAGCGACAGAACGGCGTAGCTGGAAGGATTTGAAATATTTTGTCCTTCCGGGACTGGTTGGTGTTTTTTTAATGCAATGGCTCTATACACTCGGTTCTTCCTTAACCCTGGCGTCAAATGCCGGTATTATCACCTTAACCATCCCGGTCCTGGTGGCGGTCTTCGCCGCTGTATTGCTGAAAGAGAAATTAAATATTGTCAGGATTATTGGATTTGTGATTGCTATTGCCGGTGTGCTGTTAACATCATTACCTGATATAAAGGGGGCAAGTTTTTCTGAAAGTAAATTTTTTACGGGCAACCTTGTTTTTCTTCTGGCCTGTTCCTGCTGTGCATTTTACAATGTGTATTGCAAATTACTCGTGGATAAAAATTTCACGGAACTTGAAATATTGGTATATGGTTCATTGGTTGGTTGTATTGCCTGCCTTCCGCTGCTGATATGGGTGGAACCCTTTAGTTTTTCAAATATTATCCATTCCGGAAGAACGGCGCTTTTTGGTTTACTGGAACTAAGCTTTATTGTATATGGTATATCTATGCTGCTGTTTTTTTATGTTCTGAAATCCATGGATGTTACCCAGTTTATTCTTGGCAATTATTTATTACCGTTTTTCATTGCCCTCCTTGGAGTCCTGTTGCTAAATGAAAAGATCACCGGAGTTATGCTAACTGGAGGCGCAATAATAATAATAAGTACGTTAATGGTAACGGTATATGAAAAGCAGCTCTTAACGTTATTCAAAAGAAAAGAAAAAGAGGGCTTAACAGAAGATGGAACAACAGCCGGAAGATCCAAACGCATGATGGAATATTAAACAAACGATATCCCGTTCAAAGCATAATTGACATGCATTATGTTAATTTGTGTAATTAGTTTTTTATAATTCGTTTAATAATAATTAAACAAAATTTATTCCATTCGAAATATAATTGACAAGCATTATGTTAATTCGTGTAATTCGTGTAATATAATTCGTGTAATAAAAAGTTTTATAATTCGTGTAATAATAAATATCAGGAATGAAAATTACAAATGTTACGGCCACTGTTCTTCGCCTGCCTGAAATTTCAACGGCTGCCGATGGCACGCAGGATGATCTGATCCTTACAGTAGAAACTGATGAAGGGATTACTGGCTATGGCGAAGTGGATACTTCTCCTTATGTTGGTAAAGCAATTATCGAAGCATATATGTCACACGGAACCTGTTATGGGTTGAGAGAAGTAATAACAGGCGCTGATCCCTTTGATTACGAACAGATATGGAATGATATGTGGGCCAAAACCTACTATTATGGCCGCAGCGGCCCGGTGATGCATGTAATGAGCGGAATTGATATGGCGTTGTGGGATATAATGGGGAAGGCTTTAGGAAAGCCGGTTCATAAATTATTGGGTGGCAGTTATGTAGATAAAGTGCGGGCTTACGCCAGTGCCCTGATGCCTGAAAATGCAACGGAAGTTAAAAGAATGGTGGAAAATTATACATCACAGGGTTATACCGCCATCAAGTTTGGCTGGGGTCCTTTGGGTTATGATGTTCACTTTGATATAGAACTTATTAAGACAGCCCGTAAAACAGCCGGTGACCACGTTGAAATAATGATTGACATCGGTAAGCGTTACAGGTTAAAATCTGCCATGTACGTGGCTAAAGCTTTGGAGCAATTGAATATTTACTGGTTGGAGGAACCCCTGCCTGCGGAAGATTTTATCGGCTACAAAAGGCTTACCGAATCTACTACGATGCGAATTGCCACCGGTGAGGAAGAGAGCGGAAGGCTGGCTTTTGCAAGGTTGATCAACGAGACCCATATAGACGTAATTCAACCCGATGTATCCCGGTGCGGTGGATTAACAGAGGCAAAGAAAATAGCTACCCTGGCTGAAGACAATAATATTTTATGTGTCCCGCATGCATTTAAGACAGGGGTACTGGTAGCAGCCTCTATCCAGTTGATTGCTGCAATACCCCACGCCCCTTTTCTTGAGTTCTCGGTCACAGAATCAGCCATCCGGAAAGAGTTATTAGTAAATCCATTTGTACAGAAAGATGGCTTTGTTGAAGTTCCCCAGGCGCCGGGATTAGGTATTGAATTGAACCCGGAAGTAATCCGGAAATATGGAATAAGTATAAAATAAGCATGCAGGATGCCCGCATCTAATTATTTATATAGTCGCCGCCGTTTTATCAATAAAGGCTCATTATCGCTTGCTTCATTGGCAGTAGCGGCTTTACCGGCAATCGGCGTATCGGGATTTCCCACAGCAATAACCAGGAATAAGTTCATTCCCACAGTGACCGGTAAGATTGCTTCTGATAAACTGGGAACAACACTCATGCATGAGCATATTCTCTGGTTCGGCGGGCCCGGATTAGAAAATCCCAACTACGAACCGATTCCTGGCAATTTGCAAACAGAATCGGTTGATTTCGCTGTTTCTCTCCTGAATGATGCAGCCCGGGTAGGAATCAAAACTCTTGTGGATCTCACTCCTCACAGGCCAATAGATCTGTATGAACAGATTGCAAAACGAACAACGGTCAATATTATAGCATCAACTGGTTTTTACAGGCGTGCAAAAATTCCAGGGTGGATGGCGGATATAGAGGATGAAAAACAAATGGAAGCATTAATGCTTAAAGATATAACGGAAGGGATCAATCGTACAAAGGTCAGGTCCGGGATCATAAAGGTTGCCCAGGAAGGAGGGAGCCTAACGGATTGGGAAAAAAAAGTGTTCCGTGCGGCAGCCCGTGTTAACAAATTAACGGGCGTACCCGTTGCAACGCACACAGGGAATGCAGTTGAACAATTTAATTTACTGTTAAAGGCAGGTTGCGATCCAAATAAGATTGTCTTGTCACATGTTGATGTTGGCCGTAAAGGGAAGCCCGGCGAATTGATTACAATCGCCAAAGAGGGTGGCTACCTGGAGGTTGACACGTTCGGACAGGAGTTCTACACACCCTGGACTGAACTCGTTTCTTTTCTCCGCTCTTTTTGTGATGCAGGCCTGGCGGGCAAGGTCATTATTTCGATAGATAGCAACTGGCATTGGGAGAACGGGAAGAAAATATTTGAAGGGTCGGGCCCTCCCAATTTTGATACGAATGCTTCCAACCGGACCTTCGCCTACATGATTACGGACGCAGTGCCCAGGTTGTTGAAGTCGGGCTTCAGTATGGCGGAGATCAATACTTTCCTCATTGACAATCCACGTACCTATTTTTCTACCTGACACCTGGTCTGATTAAATTATATTCAGTGAAACTAAGAATTAAAAAACTTATTGAGTTTAAGAAGTCTGAAAATGTGGATGCATTTATGATTACGTCTGCCGCAACGGTAAATTATTTTAGCGGTTATTTCTATAATTTCGAAACGGGGCCTTCGCCCTTTCATTTAATACCTGCGGCATTGTTCGTTTCTCCATTGGAATACTGCTGTCTTCTTATCGCAGATAATGAGCAGGATAAACTAAAGCCTTTAAATCCTGATATACTCGTCTCCTGTTATTCCAGCTATGTTTATGAACAGCCCTTACATTTCACGGAAGATTTCCTTTTGAAACTTTTAGAAATCGTTAAGGTAAATGGCGCTGAAAATGCCAGGGTAGGCATTGAAAAAAATACATTTCCTTATAGTTTGTATAAGGCCCTGAATGAACATTACCCGGCGATGAAGTTTATTGACGTAACGGATGAATTAAACAATTTGAAAGCCATAAAAGATGAGGATGAAATTGAACTTATACGTAAGGCATCAAATTTATCTGATGCAGGGCAGGCGGCTGTTCTGAAACATGCAAAGGAAGGCATAACCGAACTGGAACTTTTTTCGAAAGTAAGGCTTGAAATGGAAACCATAGCAGGAACCAGGGTTCCCATGATGACAGACCTTGTAAGCGGAATGGCTACTGCTTCAGGTGGGGGAAATCCTGCCAATAAAATCATTAACAAAAACGACCTTGTCCTCACTGACCTTACTCCCTGCTTAAATGGTTACTGGGGTGACTCCTGCAGTACAATTGTCGTAGGCACACCCACCCTGGAACAAACTGGTATTTTTAACCTGGTTAAAGAGGCGCTTGAAATCGGGATCATTACAATTCGTCCTGGCGTTCAGGCAAAAGAAGTGGATTTTGCCATGCGAAAACATCTTGAGGCGGAAGGAGGCTTTGGTCATCATGGAGGCCACGGAGTAGGCACTCATTATCACGAAGAACCCCGTATCGTTCCTTATAATACAATGATACTGCAACCAGGGATGGTGATTGCCCTGGAGCCGGCAATTTATAAGCATGATTATGGAATAAGGCTGGAACACCTGGTGTTAGTAACAAAGGATGGGAACGAAGTGCTGACGAAATTTAATCACTGTTTTGAACAGGCTAAATCGCATACATGAACAATAAATTAGCCGGGACGGGCAAACAAACAATTAAATAATTCCAAATCTTAAAATAGAAGATTATATACAATGAAAATCAAAAACACTTCCTTCAGGGAAATTGACTTTAGGCTGAAAGACCCTATGATCTTACTGGTTATTGGCTTTTTCAGCGTGCTTAATCCAAAAGCCTTCGCACAGCAAAATTCCGGTACATTAAATGGACAGGGATTCCGGGCATCAGTGGTTAAAATAAATATTAGTCCCGGTACCCCAAAGCAGCTGCTGGGTTACGGCGCAAGGTTATCAACAGGCATACATGATAGTATTCACCATCGTATTATTGCGCTCGATGACGGTACTACCCAATTTTTCCTGGTATCTTCCGAAGTCTGTTTGATTGCCCCTTCAGAATATGATCACGTGGCCGAATTGCTGCAAAAGAAACTGGGCATCAACCCGGTCAATTTCTGGTGGTCCACAACTCATACTCATTCCGCCCCGGAAGTCGGTGTTCCCGGATTGGCAGAAGCATTTATGGGTGATCGTTACAAGCACCCGGTTGATACAGCATACACTAATTTTATTGAACAAACACTTATTAATGGAATTGTAGAAGCACGTGCAAAACTTGCACCGGCACGGCTGGGAGTGGGTTGGGGCTTTTCCCAGGCCAATATTAACAGGAGGGCCATAGATGAAAACGGCAAAGCTTCCATTGGACTTAATCCTGATGCACCTGTAGACAGGCGCATCGGAATCATCCGGCTGGAAAAGCAGGATGGAAGCCCTCTTGCCATCATTGCCAATTATCCCATTCACGGTACGGTACTGGGGGACGATTTTATGCAGATCAGCGGAGATGTTTTGGGTGTGGTGTCAACATATGCAGAGCAGAAAACAGGAGTGCCCGTTTTATTTATAAATGGCGCGGCAGGAAATCTTGCGCCGATCTACAGCGTTTATCCAAACCCGGAAGATGGACACCTGGATCAATTCCGTGTTTTATTGGGAGACAGGATACTTGAAGCTAATAAGAAGATACGGTCAACTTCAGATTCTGTAAAATTATTTACGGGTGCTTTAACCGTTGAAAGTCCGCGGAAGGCAAACCTTGGCTGGCCCTCCTACCTGGGAAAGTACAGCACAACGAAAAACGGCATTAACCTGGTTAAGCTGCCTGTCCGGTTTTTAAAGATTAATGATGATGTAGCAATTTGGTCAGCGCCAATAGAACTATTTTGTGAAATATCAAATGAGGTCCGTGACCGGTCACCGTTTCCTTTCACATTTTATTACGGGTATACCAACGGGTGGCTCGGATACCTGCCATCAGAAGCGGAGTGGAAATACGGAGGATATGAGGTGGAGACGGTATCTCCATTTACAAAATCAATGTCAGTGGATCTTAGTGAGGCTGTTACCGGATATCTCCAGGGTGAAATGCGCAGCACAGGTGACCAACCAGTCAAAGCCGGCAAAAAACGTTAAGGCCCCGGCCGGCCACAAATGGAAAGGATTTTGGGTGAGAAAGACCAATTATTATTTTCACAGAAGCGGCTTCTGAAATGCTTTATGCATTGAAACATAATTATTAGCAACTTTATTAATTGATAACGCCAGTCATGCAGGAAAAAATAAATTACGAAGGGTGGCCAAATTGTATCAGACTTTACAATGACGAAATTGAGTTGGTTGTTACTACCGGTATTGGACCCCGTATCGTGAAGTTTGGGTTTATTGATAAGCAGAATTTTTTTCACCTTGTACCCGGTCATATCGGGAAAACAGGTGGTGAGGAATGGCGGATTTATGGCGGCCACAGGTTATGGCATTCACCGGAGGCCATACCCAGGAGTTACAACCCCGATAACGAAAAGGTCGAATTTGAGGTGCATGATGATTGCATTAAACTGGTACAGGCCAGGGAAGCTCTTACCGGTATAGTGAAAGAACTGGAAATCACTTTATCGCTACACAAAAATGAAGTGACCGTATTACACCGGTTGATCAATAAAAACCTTTGGGATATTGAATTGGCGGTTTGGCCGCTTTCCATGCTTGCAATGGGCGGCAGGGCCATTATACCCCATGAGCCTTATGGTGAAGGAGATGATTTCTTATTACCTGCGCGTTCCTTAGCCCTTTGGCAGTATACAAAAATGAACGACCCCCGCTGGATCTGGGGCGAA
>JBDTWP010000087.1:0-18966 GCA_040006615.1 Ferruginibacter sp. | reverse complement strand
TGCATCCTGATGAAAAAACTAAAACTGCCAATCATAAAAAATGATAGAACAAACTGACCTTATTATTAGCAAATGGGATTATCACCCGCCAGCGAACTTTATTGAGGCGGAAGAAAAATTATCCAGCTTTATAGAATTTGATGTAATGAAGAAAAGAGCGCCCACAAAAAAAGGGATCGCCTGCAGGTTTAGCTGTCGCTTCGATTTTGAAAATGAAACGATCCTGGAATATGTGGCGGCAGACACTTATGTAATAGACCCGGAGGACATAATAGATAAAAACGAACTGCATACCATGATCCGGAATTCCTATTCAAAATTCAAAGAGAAATTCGATCTGAGAAAATTAGGCACCGTTCTCCGGAATACATCCTTAACCCCGTTGGATGAAACAAAGTATGATCTTGACCCGGTACTTGCCCTGTTGAAATAGAAAACTGTGCCCGGTGCAGTCCGGCTGGTTTATATTAAATCATAAGATTTTATTGGAATGATTGCACAGTGGTAATTTCCTGCTTCCTTAACATTGGTTGAATGTGTAATAAGAGATAGCCCCCCTGGCATAAAAGAGCAAAAAATTATGGAATTAACAGGTTAAAATTAATAATTATTACTATTTTCATCACTACAAATCAAACTCAAAAAAAACAATAATTTATGCCCGAATTAGCCTCAGTGGGAATATGCCTTTACTGCAACAAGGAATTTACAAAAGACAGTATTTCACGCCATTTAGATAACCACCTGGCTAAAAAGACAAACATAGGCAAACCAGGTAAATCATTTCTGGTAAAAATCGAAATCAACCCAAAATGGGGGAATTCACCCTATTTTTTGCAGCTTTGGATAGATGGCAATAGTACCATGCAGGAACTGGATACTTTTTTACGCCAGATCTGGTTAGAATGCTGCGGTCACATGAGTGCATTCAGAAACCCGAAAATACGAAAGAAAGAAGGAGGGATCCTGAATTTATTCTCTCCGGGAAATTTGAGCAGTAAGGGAAAACAAAAATGGTTTGAAAAAATAACGGAAGAAGATAATGATGAAATACCCAAAGGCAGGAAGGCAAAAGAAGCTTTGAAAAAGGATTTAAAACTGGTGTATGAATACGATTTTGGCACCACTACCGAATTGCATATATCCGTATCTTCGGAATACTCAATATCCGCAGATGAAAAAATTGTATTACTCTCACGCAACGAACCACCTGTATTTCTTTGCGAAACCTGCCGGGTTAAACCCGCTACAAAGATTTGTTCTGTTTGTATATACGAAGATGAATCCGCCTTTTGTAACGACTGCGCAAAAAAACACGCCAAAAAATGTCCAGATTTCAACGACTATTCTTCCTTGCCTGTTGTCAATTCCCCCCGCATGGGTGTTTGTGCATACGAAGGTGGAAGGATTGATACCAAACGCGACGGTCTATTTGTAAAAAAATAAAATACCTGTCAGAATTCATGCTGTCCCAAACCAGGACATTAAAAATTGGTTCGTGGAGCAGCGATACCAGGATGTAAAAATATTGAAAGAGTATCACCTATATTGTGCTATACGAACTTTTAATTCTTAATTCACTTCATCGTCTCCTCCAGCCATTTATAAAACTCGTGCTGCCATACCAAACCATCCTGTACCGTTAAAACCCAGTGGTTTTGATCTGGCAGGTAAACGAGTTTACTTTTTATCCCGCGGAGTTGCGCTGCCTGGAAAGCCTGTAGGCCCTGCTCCAGGGGAACGCGGTAATCCTTTCCTCCCTGGAAGATCAATATCGGTTCATTCCATTTTTCTACAAAATTGACTGGGTTGTCGTGGGTAAATGATCTTTGGGCCACCGCATTATTCTTCTCCCAATAGGCTCCTCCTTTTTCCCAGTACTCAAAAAATAATTCTTCCGTACTGCCGAACATACTCCTGAAATCAAAGATACCATCGTGTGAAATAAAAGTCCTGAAGCGGTGGTTATGAATAGCAGCAAGGTAAAAAACAGAATAACCTCCATAGCTTGCGCCAACGCAGCCCAGCCGTTTCTTGTCAACAAAAGATTCCTTACTGACCGCATCGATGGCTGATAAATAATCTTTCATTACCTGTCCGCCCCAGTCATGGCTTATCTGTTCATTCCATTTGGTGCCGTGACCCTGCATTCCCCTCCTGTTGGGCGCTACAATGATATAACCATTCGCCGCCATCAGTTGAAAGTTCCAGCGGAAAGAATAGAACTGGGTCAACGGGCTCTGCGGCCCGCCCTGGCAATACAATAGCGCAGGATACTTTTTGGTCACGTCAAAGTTGGGCGGATAGATCACCCAAACCAGCATATTTTTTCCATCAGTTGTTTTTACATAGCGTCGCTCGGTCTTGCTCATCCCGGTGATATTGTATACTTCATCATTTACATGGGTAAGCTGTTTCATGCTGCCATTATTGAGATCAACTGAATACAATTCGGTTGCGTGGTTCATATCAGTGCGGCTTACAATTAAATTATTGGCTGCCTGCCCAACGATCCCGGTTATATCGAAGTCTCCTTTAGTTATCTGCCTGCTGACGGGAAATATTTTCTTCATTCCCGGATCAATCACTTCAAATAACTGCAATGTACCATCCACCGGCGCCCAAAAATAAATGCGGCTGCCATCACTGGCCCATTTATATCCTTCCACGTGAATTTTGTCTTCACGCCCGGTAAGATTATTTTTTAAATTACCATGTAATACTACCAGGTCCTGCTTATCTGCCTCGTAGCCGTCCCTTTTCATACTCAGGTAAGCAAGGTTGCCTTTACTGTTGAATGAAGGCGCCAGGTCATAGCCTTTATTTTCTTCGGTTAAGTTTTTGGTAATGCCTGAGGCTGGTTCATATTCGTACAGATCGGTATTGGTGCTCATGGCATACCCGGTGCCATATTTTTTCTTACTTACATATACTACTTTCTTCCCATCGTTGCTCCAGACAAAATCCTCATCACCGCCAAAAGGTTTTAGAGGACAATCATAAGCTTCCCCCGGCATGATATCCTTTGCCTCCCCTGCTTTTCCATCCGACCAGGGCGCCACAAATACGTGGCCAAAAGCCCCATCTTCCCAGGTATCCCAATGGCGATAATTCAAATTATCATAAATATGGACATTCGATTTTTTTAATTCAGGATAAAAGTCCTTCCCGTATACATTTTTAATTTTCACATCCTTACTGCTGATGATGTATTTACCGTCTGGAGAGATATGGCCATTGTTGAGCATGCTGTCTGCATTGGTCACAGGTATCGCAGCACCGCCGCTCACCGGAACAGCGAAATCCCGGCGAGTGCTTCTATTTTCGTCTGCATTGAAACTGGTTACGCTATACACTACAAATTTCCCATCCTTGCTGATGCCAAGCCCGCTTACCCTGCCAAGTTTCCATAACAATTCCGGTGTCATCAGGTTCTGTGCAAATGCACCTGAACAATATACAATTGCAGCGATAAAAAAACATTTCTTCATTTATTTAAGTTTTATTTTTGCTGGTTATCCCCAGGCTAATTTCCTTGTCCCGAAAGCCTTTACCTGCCTGTAGTTATAACTAAGGTAGCTAAAAGTTTGAAAGCGATCAATCCGGGCAAAAATAGACCTGCTCCCAAAACGCATATGTCTTTCTGACTATATATCTGGTAATTATATTAATAGCAGCAAAATCAAAAAAAACTGACAACCGTACTAAGAATATATTCCACGTGGGATGATTTTTAATATTTAAGCATTGTAATCCACTGTATATTCTTATATTTATATTTCACTATTATGGTAAATCTGACTGCGATCCGGGATCATGTAGTATATATGCTTAATGCGTGCCTCTCACAGGTTCTCACTTATCATAACATCAGTCATACACTTGATGTTGCCAAACATTGCCTTGTCATTGCGAAAGAAGAAGGATTAACAGATGAGCAATTATTGCTGGAACTGCATATTGCTGCGCTCTACCATGATACAGGTTTTATGTTTATATACCACGACCATGAAGAACGGGGTTGTGAAATAGCAAAGGAACAATTACCAGGTTTTGGATTAAAAGAAAAATCAATTGAAAATATTTGTGAATTGATCATGGCGACAAAAGTTCCCCAGGCGCCAAACAATGATTTGCAAAAAATCATCTGTGATGCAGATCTTGATTACCTTGGGAGGGAGGACTTTTTTGAAACCGGCGACAAATTACGCCTTGAGTTGATTGCCTTTAACCTGATTTCGGGAGAGCATGATTGGGAAGAACGTCAATTGAATTTTCTGCGGGAGCACCGGTATTTTACAAAAACATCCCGTCAGACGCGCGAGCCTGTAAAAATGCAATTCATAAAGCAACTTGTAAAGAAAAAAAATAGGGAAACGAAATAAATATTATCTGAAACGCTTACATGAAACAAAAAAATTTCTGGTTAAGAACATTGAATGTCAGGCCTGATGAAGGTTGGTTGGTAAAAAAACTCTTTCTGCTTCAGTTTCTACAGGGAACCGGGATTGCATTTTTCTTCACTTCATCCTTTGCCCTGTTTCTTGACCGCCTTCCCATTACCGAATTGCCCTATGCATTTATATATTCTTCCCTCTTGTTATGGATTATTGGATTTATTTATTCCCGGATCGAACATAAATTCAATATCAGCAAACTGGCGATCATTATCACTGTTTTTATGATAATCAGTATGTTGTTGTTCAGGCTGGCATTTGAATTAATAAGATCAGATTGGTTCTTATACTGGATGCTTGCCTGGTTTCATGTATTATACCTGCTCAATAATCTTGAATTCTGGGGGATCGCTTCCCTGTTATTTGATGCCCGGCAAAGTAAACGGCTCTTCTCAGTGATCAGCGCCGGGGACATACCTGCTAAATTTATTGGCTATACCCTTGCGTTGTTTACCGTAGAATATGTTGGCACGATCAACCTTTTATGGATGGGTGTTATATGCATGGCGGCATCGATACCTTTTTTGGCAAGTTTACATAAATCGGGGAAAATACTGGAAGTTCAGCATAAAAATGAACACCATAGCGAACATTCAGTTCAAAAAGTAAGTAAGATCGTTAAAAACTTTTCAGGAAATACATTGATAAGAAGGTTGGCAACACTTAGCATTATCGTTACGGGGAGTTTCATAATCATCAATTTCGCATTTTATGCCGGGGTAAAGGCAACATTCCACGACGATGTGTCGCTGGCCAAATTTATTGCCTTATTCCTCGCCATTGTGCGACTGGCTGCCATGGGTATAAAAATGATATTTACAGGTCGCCTAATTAATAGATTAGGTATCATCAAATCCCTCCTGATAACACCTGTGGTACTCGTCTTGCTCATCTGCACAATTATTCTCACTCAAAATCTGCCAGGGTATCAAAGAATTCTTATTTATTTATTCGGCGCTACTTATATCGTGGTAGATATTTTACGGTCAGCCATTAACTCCCCCGTTTTCCTTACGTTCATGCAGCCACTTTCCAATCATGAACGATTAAGGGCGCATACGATCGTAAAAGGGATCATGGATCCGTTTGCATCGTTATTCGCCGGAGCTATGCTCCTCCTGTTTATACGTTACCAGCATAGGGTGGACCTGCTGACGATCTCTTATGCGCTGCTTGGCATTTGCGTATTTTGGATCATTGGAATTTACAGGGTTAACAGCCAGTACTTAAAAACTATCGTAAAAACGATCAGCAGCCGGTATTTTAACCTGGAGAATTTTTCTATCAGCGATTCGGGAACACTGGATTGGTTAAAGGAAAAAACAAAGACCAGTTCTGAATTAGAAGTTATTAATATCTTAAATATGCTCTATCAAAGCAGCAACCTGATGTCTGATGAATTAATGATAGCAGCATTGCAGCACCCTTCTGAAAAAGTGAAAACAGTGGCTTTAAGGCTTATCGGGCAAAAAAGTTTTCCCTCCGCCCCGGATTTTTTGCTTCCTTTCTTGCAATATCATAACAGCCCTTTAATTGTTGCGGAAACTATCAAAATTCTGTGCAGGAATGGAGCGGATAACAATACCATAATTCCCTTTTTGGAGAATAAGGAACCCAGCATCAGGCAGGCTGCACTGACTGGTTTATTTTTTTATGGATCCGATGCAAGTAAAAACCGGGTATCCTTACTATTAATTCAAATGATTGCATCTGAAAACCCCGGTGAACGGATGATGGTGGCAGATATTTTAAGTACCCAGGAAAACAGCAATCAAATTGAGATGATCCTTCAACTGATGAATGATGAAAGCGCCGATGTAAGAAAAACTGCATTCTTAGCTGCAGGAAAATCAGGGAATGAACAATTGCTGCAGGAATTAATGAACAGGATTGATACGGATGAAATAAAAATAATTCAGCCTCTTTTTATAGCGGGTGAGCTCTCATTGCCATTCATCCATAAATACATTACGGGCGCGAAGGCAACCAGCTTACAAAAAGAAAAATTAATCCTTGTTTGTGGAAGTATCGGGGGTGGCCGGGCACAAAAAATACTACTAAACTTATTAACAAGCCACCCCGCGGAATACATGACCGTGATAAAAGCAATATACCGCAGCAATTATGCGCTCAAACCGGAAGACGGGCAAATTTTAATCGCAATTGCAAAAAAAATGCTGTCACGCTGTGCGGCACTTATATATATGCAAAGCAGTTTGCAGTCACAGCAGAAAAAGTACCAGTTGCTCAACAACTCATTTAATTTAGAGTTAAATGCCCTCAGGGAAAGCTTGTTGTATGTATTTGCGCTTCTGTATTCACGTGAACATATTAATAAGGTGAGGACTGCCTATGCAACCGGAAAAAAGGAAAACATCATCAACGCAATGGAGATCATTGATATTGCCGTGCGTAAAGATCTTGCCGGGCACTTCAATACCATATTTGAACCGGGCAATATTGCTGAAAGGATGCATGGCTTACGAAAAATTTACCCGGTTGAATTCTTTGAAAATGTGGAATTGGTATTGGTGCGTATCCTTGGAGAAGATATAAGACCTTATAACAACTGGACGATGGCTTGTTGTCTGTACACTTCCAAAAAACAAAAGCTTGTAATTGATCGCTCCTTAATAAAAAAATATACATCCGCAGAAAATATATTGCTCCGTGAAACTGCGTTATTTGCCATATAGTACTGCATGATTATATTTATAAAAATTTATTCTCTTTTTTAACCAAATATTTTAACTTTATAAAATGGCTTCAAATTCTAATCAACAATTACTGCTGCTCGAAAAAGTATTATTGCTTAAATCGCTCAGTATCTTTAAAGATACACCAGAAACTACGCTGGCTGAACTTGCTCCGTTGATGAAGGAGGAAGAAATAGAGCAGGGCACCGTTATTTTTAAGGAAAACGAACCCGGCGATTGTATGTATGTCATCCTATCGGGTGAGATTCAAATTCATAAAGGTAAAATCACCCTTGCCATATTGCATGAAAAAGAAGTATTCGGTGAGCTTTCCTTGCTGGATGCTGAAACAAGAAGTGCAACGGCCACCGCACAAACCGATTGCGTGCTTTATAAGATCGACCAGGAACCTTTTTACGAACTCATTGATACAAGGCCGGAGGTTGCCAGGGGTTTTATTAAAATTCTATGTAACCGTTTAAGGCAACTGAATGAAAAAACAGCCCGCGGTACTTTGTAATCCTCCCAAAACAATGCTATCACAAGGAGTACTCCCAACAAATTCATAGCAGCAGGTAAACCAGACCATAAATTTGCCGGCGAAAAGTAGTTGTCTCCATGCAAAAAACAAGCAAGCCCTCAAATTAAAACCTGGCCTGTTTTCCTGAATCTCAATGCGCAACTGATCGCTGATCACTCATTCCCTTGATGCATTCCAATTACCTAATCCAGATGTTAAAATTCATACGTTTTAGACATTCATTTTAACTTTGAACTAAATTTGAAGTCTATAAAAAAAAATGTATGAAAACTTCAACACAAGTTTACCGGTTATTAGCAGTCCTGGGCGTTGCACTGATCCTGTCTTCGGGCACCTATGCTCAAAATAATCGTGGTAGAAATGACAGGGATCGCCGTTACGGCAATTATCATAGCTCCCGCCCGCGGGTTAATATTGGTATTGGAATTAATCCTTATTATAATTTCCGGCCTGTAACCAGGCACCGTATTTACTACCGGCCCTCATACAGGCTTCCTTATCGTTATAATCATTTTGGACCGGCTTTCGGGATAAGGATAAATGTTTTACCTTTTGGATACAGCCGGTTCTTCATTGGTCCCGATCCATTTTACTATTATGATGGCATTTATTATCGCCCGTACAAAAGCGGTGGATATACCGTTACACAAGCCCCGTTGGGAGCAATCGTAAAACATTTACCCTCCGGTGCAAAAGTAACTGTAATTGATGGCCAGAAATATTATGAACTTGGGGGCACATTTTACCAGGAAAGAATTACAGCCAATAATAAACTACGCTATGAGGTGGTTGGTACAGATGGAGTATTAAATACCACCAATGCGGATGCAGATGATGAAGACGAAGACGCTGTTCAGGCACCCGCTACCCAGGGAAATACTAATACCCAGGCACCCGTAAACGGTTCAATTGTGACGCAGTTACCCGCCGGTTGCAACAACGTAATTATCAACCAGCAAAAGTATTTTTTATCTCCCGCAGGCGTTTATTACCAGGAATTGACGGATGGTACTACCGTCAGTTATAAGGTGGCGGGCACATCAGCAGCCGGAACGCAATAAGGAATTGGCAATAAGCAATTGGAAATAAACTATGTACCGTCAACCATGAAACTTTGAACCATCAACAACGGCATAAAATATGTGGTTGCTGAAGCCTTATTTTCAATCATTGAGGCACACTCATTTTCAAAAATTGACCCACGACCAGCAAAGGTTTCAGCCGATTTTAACCAGGGCTGCGGAAAACCGGAGTAGTCAGTTACTGCTGATTTTCTTTTTTATGATACCCGCAGCCTTCGTATAGCCACCTTCGGCCCCATCTACAAAATGAATATGGCGGTCATTCATGCTACGAACATAACAGGACATCACAGATTCCTTACTTACATATAGTCCATATAATATTTCGCCAGCCAGTTCTATTTCACTCAAAGCCGCTTCCAGTAACTCCCTTTGGTGCGAAGTACCTGCAATAACCGTATTTATTCTGCCATCAATTACCAGTGTATCAGACATATCCACTAACTGGCTAAGGTAATTTTTACCCTTTTTTGTACGAAAATAGTAATAGCCATATAAGCCCTCTAACCAGGTTCGCAAAAAGTAATATGCTTTAAACCCTCCCAGTTTTGTACGCATCTCCAACGAGATCTTTGCAAGGGTAGTCTTTAGCTTAAGCTTTGTTACAGATATGGGCCGCCTGCTTTGTGGTGTTCCATATATCGCATCCAGGAAATCAATCACTTTTTTAAATGCAAGAGTCTGTTTTCCCAACTCCCTTGTCATTACAAGCAGGCTAACCACTTCATGATCATTTTCCGGTGGTTTAATTTTATCCCAGCGGCATTCCATACCTGTCAGATCAAGTCCGTCCCCATTTTTTGACGTATAGTTGAAAACATAATCTTCCCCTTTGACTATTTTTTCAGCGACAGCCAGCCCGTTTCCTAATAATACGGGAATTGAAAATACATCGGATGTTTTGAATTTACTGATCTTAAGTTCCTGCCCTTTATAATAAATTTCAGCAACCGGCACACTGCCTACCCTTAGGGTTAGATCATGATTCCGTTGTGTGTTTTCCTTATGAATTAATAAGGCATGCAGGCTCGCATCAAGTAAGGAAGGGGGTACTATAAAAGTGGCGCCATCCCCTCCAAAAAAAAAGGGTACCGTAAGGTTAGCCCGGTAAGCAATATTAAGTACCGCCACAATACTCCCCGTAGCTACCAGGTTTATTGTCTCATGAAGTCCCTGCTGTATTGCTGCGGTAGAATTTTTAACATCTGTAATAACCACGAGCCAGTTATCCGGTACTTTATAAAAAAGATGCTCCTCTGTTAGCAGGTCGCTAAGCGGAATCTCATTTACCGGTAACCTGGAATAAAAAAGATCGTTATTTATTACAGTCATATGGTTATTGAATCATTAAAGTTAAGTTTTAATTTAACTCCGCATTATAAAACAGGTATTTAATAATACTAATATGTAACAATGACATTTTGGCCGAAAGATGGAATTGATTGTTTGTTGTACTTTACGCTAATCCTGCTTCTACTCTTCTTCCTGTCAGAATCCTAAACCGGGTCCATCTTCCATATAAGGATTGACAGATTTAAATCCAGTTTTAATGTCGCTTTAAGGCAATTTCCAATACCTGAGTAAAAGCAGAACAAAAGCAGAGTAAAAGCAGAGTAAAAGAAAACCGCTCATAAAGATGTTTGAAGTAACCGGCATATTCGAACAAAAATGGTCAAATAGGCCATATTTAACCAATTGTGGACGAAAAGTGACAGCATCTTCTTATTTAGCCTTTATGAGATTACCCGCAATTTCTTAGATTTGAAATCGTTTTTTTACCCTGCTGGCAGGCCTTATCCTGGTTCGAAAATAAAATAGCAGGAAAAATAATCGACATATCCGGGATAAGATATTCATAACAGACTGCCAGTTGGTCAGGCGTTTAACTACCTGTAATTAATCCTTATAATTTCTTTTCACCGCTCACGGGGTTAATAAAAATATTTAGATATTAAATATTTTTTTTATCCCGATTTTTTTATAAACTTTGCGTTCTTCAATTTTACGTTTATGAAATTCTTCTAAGGGACCGTTTTCGTAAGGGTCCCATACATGGTTAAATTAGTTTTGCAGCGGTTATACCCTGCTATCCCCTTTTTTATAATAGAATTTTAATGAGAATTTCATGACGACCTATCAAATTACATCCAATCGTATATCATCAATTTTTTCACTGATCCGGCAATCCCTGAATGGTGAATTGCAGGATTATACTACCGGTAGTATCCGTAAAGCGGTTATTTTACTGGCCATACCCATGATGCTTGAAATGTGCATGGAAAGCGTTTTTGCAATTGTGGATATTTACTTTGTAAGCCATTTGGGAAAGCATGCCACTTCTACCGTCGGACTCACAGAATCGGTTATCACCATTGTGTATTCACTGGCGATCGGGATCAGCATGGCTGCAACCGCCATGGTGGCAAGGCGCGTAGGCGAAAAAAACATTAAAGCCGCTTCTAAGGCGGGTATGCAGTCTATATTTATTTCTCTTGCCATTACAATAGCCGTCAGTATTCCGGGATTTATTTATTCATCGGATATTCTGCGCCTGATGGGTGCGGAAGAAGCAGCCATTAAGATAGGCCTGGGTTATACCAGGATCATAATGGGTGGAAGCCTGGTGATCATGCTGCTTTTTCTTATCAATGGAATTTTCCGTGGTGCAGGCGATGCCATGATGGCTATGAAAAGCTTATGGATCGCCAATATCTGCAATATTATATTGTGCCCCCTGTTTATCCGCGGCCTGGGGCCCGTTCCGGCTTTCGGGGTTGAAGGTGCTGCGATGGCTACTACCATCGGTCGTGGCATTGGTGTTTGTTACCAGTTGTATTATTTATTCAACGGCAGGCGTTTGATACAATTCACCATCAAACACCTGGTGCCGGATTGGACTGTCATCCGTTCCATCGTGGATATCGCGTGGCCCGCAACCTTGCAGTTTCTAATCGGATCAGGGAGTTGGATCGTACTGGCAAGCCTGGTTGTAACCACGGGCCACAGCGAGGCATCTGCGGGATACCAGATCGCGATCAGGATCGTCATGTTTTTTATCCTGCCTGCATGGGGCATGAGCAATGC
Organism: Ferruginibacter sp.; assembly: GCA_040006615.1. Classification (GTDB taxonomy): domain Bacteria; phylum Bacteroidota; class Bacteroidia; order Chitinophagales; family Chitinophagaceae; genus Ferruginibacter. Next base: position 7,106 of record JBDTWP010000087.1, on the reverse strand, counting down.
AGCAGCTACGTTGGCGGGGCAAAACCTGGGCGCTTTACAACCGCAGAGAGCAGAGGAGTCCGTTATAAAAACAGCGAAATACAATGCCATTTTTATGGCGCTGGTCTCGGTTATTCTATTGGTCTTTGCCCCCTTTATCATTTCTTTTTTTACAAAAGAAGCTGCAGTGGCTTACTATGCAATTCTTGCCGTGAGAATTATAAGTGCGGGCTATATTTTTTATGGCATCGGAATGGTAATGGGAAATGCGTTTAACGGTGCGGGCGACACGCGTACCCCTACTGTTATAAATTTGTTTGGCTTTTGGTTTTTCCAGATCCCATTAGCATGGATTTTATCAAAAACCCTTGAGATGGGTGCCTTGGGCGTTTTTATTGCAATACCCGTAGCGGAAACAGCGATCAGTATCGCAGCCTATATTTTATTTAAGCGGGGTAAATGGAAGTTGAAGAAGCTGTGATTTTTTTAATTAAAGGGTTATCAGCCCTTTAATAAAATTCTATGAATAGTTAAGGCTTTTCACCAGTTTAGAAATGAAAAAGAATGACAACACAACAGCCATTATAAAAACATTCAATTCGCAAAGCGTTGTCTTAAGTTCCTGAACATTTCAAAAAGCCTGATTTTTTATTTCCCATCTGTTACACACCTGAAGCCAGTATGCTCCAAACCCGTATCAGGTGATGTCTTCATACGGGAACTGACCCGGTAACCTTTACAATATGATGCATTGCACATAAACGATCCGCCCCTCACTACCCTCTTCGGCATCGCCGGTTCCATTGGATCATAACTTTTTGATGGACCCTTAGGGTTCGCAGAAAGATCATTCTCCAGGTCTTTGTAATAATCACTTCCATACCAGTCGGCACACCACTCCCATACATTGCCGGCCATATCATATAAACCATAACCATTGGGCTGAAATGATCTTACAGGGGACAACCCGTAAAATTTATCCCACCTGTTATTTGCATTTGGGAAACTGCCCTGCCAGGTATTGGCTTTTGGTTTACCGGATTCTATGTCTTCATTTCCCCATGGATATTTATTACCATTGAATCCGCCTCTTGCAGCATACTCCCATTCCGCTTCGGTCGGCAATCTTTTACCCGCCCATTTACAATAAGCCATCGCATCATCCCACGAAACATGTACAACAGGATAGTTATCTTTTTCATTTATATCGCTGCCCGCTCCCTGCGGATGTTTCCAATCCGCTCCGGGTTGCCATTTCCACCATTGAGCAAGATCATTCAACGGCACTGCATGATCCGGCGGCGAAAATACAAGTGATGCAGCAACTAACCGGCTTTCATCAGGCTTTGGTGTTCCGGCAGGTAATTGTTTTTTTAATTCTTCCCAATCCGGTTTTTTTTCTGCCGTTGTAATGTAGCCCGTAGCATCAGCGAATTTTCTGAATTGTGCATTGGTCACTTCCGTCGCATCCATCCAAAAGCCATCCACTCTTACTTTATGCCGGGGATATTCATCCGGCCTTCCTTCATCATCAGATGCTCCCATCATGAATTCACCGGGAGCCATCCACACCATGCCTTGTGCGGAAGATACTCCTCTTTTTAACGCTAAAGTATCCTGTGCAGATCCGAAACGTGAAGGCAGGTTGCTTTCACAGGATAAAGAACTGTCAGCATGACCGGCGGGTACATTACTGTCGTTTGAAAAACAGGATGGTATAGCGATTACAACAAGCACAACTAATAGCAACGAAAAAATCTTCTGATACATCCAGTTCAATTTGAGATAAAAAATTACTTCACTTTAGCTGCAGGCCGTACTGCAGTTCCTTTCCTTTGGGTTAAATCATCTCCCAATTCATTCCGGTATCTTTCTGCTAATGCGGATAGTTCCTCCACAACACCAGGATTCAAGGCTTTCCTGTCAAGTGTTTCCCCGGGATCAGTGCTCAGATCATATAAAGAAAGTTTTACAGAATCGCTGGCATATTCCCCGGGCCATCCATCTTTACCAGGCAAAGTTTTTTTATATGTTTGCGAAACATGCGGAAAGACCAGTTTCCATTTTCCTTTACGAACAGCTTTCAGGCTGTTCACATTGTAGTAGTAAATAAATTCATCACGTGGATTAGCATTTGCCTGCTGCATGATCAATGGTAATATATTCACCCCATCGATTTTTTTCACTGGGTTTTTTGTTTTACAGATCGTAACAAGCGTTGGTAAAATATCCAGCGCAGCGACCATATTATTACAAACAGATCCGGCGGCAATTTTACCTTTCCAGCGCATAATACAGGGTACCCTTACGCCCCCCTCCCATACTGTTCCCTTTCCCTCGCGGAAGCCGCCGGTACTACCGGCGTGATCGCCATACGTTAGCCAGGGGCCATTATCGCTGGCGAATATCACAAGGGTATTCTCTGAAAGATGGTTTTCATCGAGCGTCCTGATTACTTCGCCAACAGACCAGTCAATCTCTTCCATTGTATCGCCAAATAATCCGCCCCTGCTTTTACCTTTGAATTTTTCGGAAGCTGCAATCGGCACATGCGGCATCGAATGCGCCAGGTAAAAAAAGAAAGGTCTGGATTTATTTCTTTTGATAAAATCAACGGCTCTCTCCGTAAACATTTTAGTAAGTTTTGCCTGGTCATCGATTGTATTGATCTCCCGCTTTTTTATATTCCCTTCCATCAATGGCAAAGGAGGAAAACGAAACTTAGCATGTGCTTCATTTACCGGTTTGCCATCATAGTCTACGGGCCACATATCATTGGAATATGGAAGGCCAAGCCATTCATCGAATCCCTGTTGCAATGGAAGATATGGCTCCTTCTGTCCAAGGTGCCATTTACCGGCCATACCCGTTGCATATCCCTTTTGTTTCAGTAATTCTGCAACAGTTTCCTCCTCATTATTCAAAGCAATTTCGCTCCAGGGAAAAAGCGCACCCGATAGTCCGACGCGGTTAGGATAACAGCCTGTAAGTAATCCTGCCCTTGAGGCGGTGCAAACACCCTGGGCGGCATAATAATTCGTAAAACGCATACCCGCGGCAGCCATCGCATTAATGTGCGGCGTATGATAAGGGAACCCGCCATAACATTCAGGATCGCCATAGCCCATATCATCCATAAAAATGATAACTATATTTGGAGGCTTATTTTCTTCATATATTTTATGAAGATGAGCATTGCTTATTTCCAATGGCAAAAGACCAATCAGAAAAAAATAGTAAATAGAAGATCTTTTCATATGCGATGTTTGATAGATTTGGAGTGAGAAACTTAAATATAAATTGCCATACGATCCATTCCCGGTGTCTGCAAGCCTGGCACGGTATTCATGAAACCCATAAAATCGTAGCGGTGATCATCTGATAAAATAAAAATGATGTTCACCGGCTTTGAAGTTTTCTGCGCATATATCCATACTATGGACATAAACATCATCGTCATTAAGACGAGCTGTTTCTTCATGATGCTGATTTTAGCTTTAAATACCCAAAATGCATGGTTTATTACCATTTATAAATAAAATATTCCGATGCCCTTTATCTTGTTCCTACCCGTACCGCTTTGCCTTCTTCAAACTGGATTTCCAAAAGCTTTTCACTTTCTACCAGGCCTGCAACTATCTTCTTCGTTTTTGTTTCTATTACGTCGCCCGAAGAGGCATAGGCATAGCGGCCATCAATACCAAAGGTTATCCAGCCATTGGGGCGACTGAGTTTAATATCTGCAATTTGCCTATGTGGATTGGTGCTGCAATCAAATACATGTATATACGGACCAGCATCGTTACTTACCCATATTTCCTTTTGGTCAGGTCGGATATTCACTCCATGACTTGTAGTAAGATGGCCACCACGAAGTTTTTCAAATCCCTTTATATCTACCTGTGCAATCATCCTGCCCGTTTTGATATCGCCTATTTCGTAACCAAGTACACCATCCAGGTTTACATAAGCGTACCGGTCATCGACCGAGATCGCAAAGGGCCGAATGCCCTTTGGGCCATTGTGTTTTTTTTGTGTCCAGCTCCATGGGTCACCAGGGTTTGTTTTAAAAGGCCCAACGGTTGAAATGATCTTTTGTGTACGGGTATCGGCCACGTAAAGGTTCTCATTGCCGAGTGCTGCCAGGTACATGGTTTTGCCATCACTGCTGCACCAGGTATTGTGTGGATTGCCATATGGAATTTCCACTGATGCCACCACTTTTCGCAGATCTGTATCCACGATATCCCAAAACCTGCTATATCGCCTGGGCAAATAAATATATTTTCCATCAGGTGTTATGGCAGGACTGTCAGGGTAACCCGGAATATATAATGTCCAGTCAATTTTTTCTGTCTTCAGATCCACACATACCAGTTGATCATTCACATATGAACTTAGATAAAGTTTACCACGGACCGCGTCGGCGCAAATGCCTTTAAACTCTCCCGTACCGGGCACTTCAAACTTTCTTACCAGCTTATGACCATTGTTGATATCGTAAATGTACACCCAACCCTGGTCTTCAGCAACATATAACAGGCGCTCTGTTGGAGGTTGCATTGTAACCCCAAATTGAAAAAGAATGGCAATGACAACTTGTAACATGGTAATATATTTTCTTTTTTAAAATTACTATTTTCCCCGTCTTAATTACTTGCAGCTAAGGCAGCGGTGTACCGGCATTAAGGTTATTTCTACCTGTACCACCGCAAGGATCGCAAAAATCCAAATCAAAATCTGCGACCGCTGAAGGCTTTTGCAGGCAATCATACTAAAGCCGTACCCGGTAAGCCGCACTGAGTTTAATAAACATTCCATCTCCCCACTGATAATCTGCCAGGTAAATTTTATTGTGCGCCGCACCTGAACGTAGTTTTCGAAAAATTCCATAGCCTGCTTCCCCCGTAAAAACAATATGTTTTGTAGCATAGCAGTCAAGATAAGCGCTCAGTTGATTATCCTCAATGCGCAGGTAGGTTCCATTATTAAACCGGTAAGAATTTGTAATTGCCCTGAAGGTGGCACCGGTATAAAAATTATTACTCAGTTTATGCTCGTATGTGAGCCTGCCGGGCAGGGTGCCAAATAAATTATTGCGGTCATTTATTTTCCAGTCAATACCCGCCAATGGCATTACAAACAAACCAAAAAATTCATTATTAACGTACACGCCAACCTTATATTTCAGGTTTTCATGTATTTTATAACCGGCCAGCAATAAGCCTCCCATCTGAAAACTGTTATCCAGGTTCAGCCCTTCACTGTTGAACCGGGAAATGGCTGTTATAGTTAACGACCAATGATCATTGTCTAATGGAAATATTGCGCTTACAGCAATTGCAATACTACTTGCCTGGGGAAGGTATTCTTTATTGGAGGCAGAATCAATATTCCATTTTTCATAAAAAGGGCTCAGGACAATAAAACTGTTTCTCCCGGTTTTGAATGGAAGATCTGAACCTATGTACAGGTGGGAAAAAGGCGTTGCATTATTTTTATTATGACGAAAAGCGTTGGTGTACCTGATATTGATGGGATCAATATATGGCTGCGCAATAATATCCAGCGTAGCCAGGCATGCAATAATGATAAATAGCTTTTTTTGCATTGCATTGAATGATCATGTAAAGTAAATAGTTTAAAGATAATTTGCAAATACAGGCCTTACTCAAGGGAAGGGATGGACTAAGGATAATTAATTACAATGCTGTATTGCCAGGCTTAAAAATGAGATAAATTAATTGCAGTTTTGAATCGTCGCACCTAATAATCTATCAACAATCAAATTCTCTGCAACTTTAGAGAATTCTTAATTTTTAATTCTTTATACCTAAATTGAACCCGAAAGCAACATAAAATAAATCATATGAAAAAAAAACACGGAATCAACATGCAGTCAATTTTCATTAAACTGCAAACGCTGTTTGTATTATTGCTATTGGTATCATCGGCAGCCAATGGTAATGAAGTCCGGTTTCAGAAACCGGCAGAACCTTCTATTGAAGGAAGATGGGATCTTACTATTTATGATTCGGGAAAAGAGATTCCTTCCTGGCTCGAGGTCCGGCATTCCGGGTTGCATGTATTGGTTGGCCAGTTTGTAGGTGAGGGAGGAAGTGCCCGCCCGATATCCCGGGTTAATTTCAGTGACGGAAAAATAACCTTTACTTTACCCCCGCAATGGGAGCAGGAACCCAACGATATTTCCGTGGAAGGTACATTGCAGGGCGACAATTTAAAGGGCACCATAATTGGAAGTAATGGCAAAAGTTATAGCTGGATTGGACTGAGGGCGCCGTCCCTGAAAAGGCAAACAGCTCCTGTATGGGGAAAGCCAGTCAAATTGTTTTCCGGAAGCGATCTTAAAGGCTGGCATGCGATGGGAGAGAACCAATGGATTGCAGCATCCGGTGTTTTGAAAAGCCCTCATTCAGGCGCCAACCTGGTGACAGATCAAGTGTTTACCGACTTTAAACTGCATATCGAATTCCGGTATCCAAAAGAAAGCAACAGTGGCGTTTACCTGAGGGGACGCTATGAGGTACAAATTTGCGACAGCAAGGGACTGGAACCTTTAAAAGATCAGCTCGGAGCTATCTACGGTTTTATTTCACCCAGTGAAATGGTGGCGAAGGATGCCGGTGAATGGCAATCATACGATATTACCCTGGTGGGGAGGATGGTGACAGTGGTGGCAAACGGCAAAACCATTATTTGTAACCAGGAGATACCTGGAATAACCGGCGGCGCCATTGATAGCAAAGAGGGTGAACCCGGGCCCCTGCTGATCCAGGGAGATCATGGACCTGTTGAATACCGCAACATTATCATTACCGCGGCAAACTAAGGTTTTGAAAAGTTCCTGATCCTGTACCCCGGGGAAGTGGCCGGAACACAAGAGAAAAATTACCTGGGCACATAAAAAACTGTAGATAATGAGTGATAACGTTCCCGATAACTGGTACGAAACCTTTTTTTCAGGCATCAATTGTGAAATGTGGGAAAAGGCGGTTACAGACGATTGGACGGAAAAAGAAGCGTCTTTCCTGGTTGATGTAATGAATATCAACAGGGGAGATTCTGTTTTAGATATTCCGTGCGGTACAGGAAGGCTTTCCATAAAC
>JBDTWP010000086.1:0-19163 GCA_040006615.1 Ferruginibacter sp. | reverse complement strand
CTCGTACCCCTCCTCCTGACTGCCGCGCCCGGTCTGTCGCTCCGGTCTGCCGCCCCGTCATACCGGATGCTAACTGTTCCCGCCTGACGATGGACTAACTATGGAGAAAACCCAGGCACAAAACATTCAATCCCGGAATCTGTCTCAGTGTCATCATTGTGGAAGGACGGCGTTTACATCTTTGATAATAGTGGGCTTGGATAATTTCACACCCCACCTCTTCCCGTTAATCCTGAATTACAATATCCATTCCCCCGGCTATCCAACGCCTCGTACTGTTCAAATTAAAACCCGCTTTATCTCCGCAATCATACAATCCCTTCGGCTTCCAAATTATTTGTTAAATCCATATATTCATTCCCTTTTCAATTAATCCAATTTAAACCATCATGAACTGGTATTATCCAATGCTGGTATTAAATAGCTCATTGATAAAAAATAAGTTTTTGTTTCCCGCTGTTTCCCTGTTGAACTGATATTACGACAATAAGGTGAGCGTTGAAACAATGATGAAAAGTTCTCTCAATGAATTAAAATTAATTGAAATGAAAACTCAAAGCATTCTATTCTACCTGGTACAATTGATTACTTTTTGTATAATTACATGGAGGGCAGAAAGCACCTTATTTGCAGTATTGGCTTATATCGTGTTGATAATCTTACTTAGCGGAATAGGGAAAAATTTAATAAATAAATTGGATGGATAGAAAACGGTTAATGATTGGGTTCGATAAAAACCAATAGCAAAATCACCGGCCATTTTAGTCCCTGATTTATTTCCTGAAGTTTGCAGAAATACAATTCAAAAAATATTGTTTTTAACTCTTTCTCATAGCATAGGCAGATCGTTTTGGTTCCGGCCCCTGTATCTACAGGGGCCTCGTCTTTTACATGGCGAGGCACTCCCAGATGGTGACCCGCCATGAAAAACCTTTACCAGTCAGTTATCACAATCTTTCTCCACCGTTGTATTTTCTCTTTCCGTTTCCAAAGTGCTGTGCTGTATGTTCTGGCGCTCCAGCTTATGCTTCAGTGTGAGTTTTATTTGTTGTTCTTCCGCCGCCGTTATTTCTGGTGAAAGGACCAAATGCCCCGTTAAGGCATTTTCTGTGGTGCTGATAGCCCATACATGAATGTGATGAAAATTGATAACTCCTTCCATTTCGATGGCCTCAGTTTTTATAGCCGCAATACTGATATTCTGAGGAACACCATCCAATGATAAACGCAGGCTTTCCCTTAATAAACGCCATGTACTCAGTAAGATAAAAACGGCGATCACAATACTGATCAATGGGTCCAGCCAATACCATTTGGTAAAATACATTACAATCCCGCCGATCACGATGCCCAGGGATAACAGGGCATCCGCTATTAAATGCAGGTAGGCGGATTTTACATTCATATCAGCTTCCTTATTTTTGAAAAACATTTGTGCCGAAACAAAATTGATCACGATGCCGGCACCAGCTACAACAGACACATTAATACCGGAAACAGGTTGCGGATCAAACAAACGCTGAATGCCTTCATAACCAATAATGCCAATGGAGATCAATAATACCACCGCATTGAATAAAGCCACCAGGATGGATGTTTTCCGGTATCCGTACGTATATTTTTCAGTAGCTTTAATCTTCAGCATTCTAAATGCCAGAAGACTAAGGGCCAGGCTGCCCACATCCGCCAGGTTATGCCCGGCATCAGATAATAAAGACAGTGAATGATTGTAAAAACCTGCTGCAACTTCTATTACCACAAAACCCAGGTTCAGGACAATACCAGTCACAAAAGCCTTGTTCATATTTACCTTGTCTACCGGGTGATGGTGATGATGATGATGATGATGGTGATGGTGATGATGTGAATGCTCCTGTGCCATAACGTTAAGAATTAACTTTCCCTGTTCAATTTTCAGAAAAGACATTTAATCGGAAGAAACCGGTAAAAATATCCGGCAATCCCAGTTGATCGGAACCTTTACCCGCCATTTGAAGTAGCCGCATACCCTGGATAAGAGTAGATATAATTATACTTCCCATGATCTGTATGCTGCAAAATTATATGCAATCAGTATATAGCATTTATTTTTTAAAGCAGCAAAGTTGCAAAACAGCGCATGTTTAATATCCGGACACCCGGTCTGACCGGATATCAAACATGCGCTGACCTTAAACGTAATCTGTTTACGGGATCCTGGTCGAGTCCCCCCGGCCGGGTATCAAATATTCTCTGATCTTAAACCCGTCCCTGTAAATGCCGCCATGACCTGCTTCCACAACGGAATTACACCAGATTGATAAAATAACTATATTAGTGGATCAATGAATTAGTGTAACCTTTTTCATCTGCCCTATTTTAGTCCAAACCAGGAAGTATTAACCAAACATGGGATGAATATGCATAAATTAATTTGGCAGGTAATGTTTGCCATACTGGTTTCTTCCGTTTCACTAGCACAGCAGGGGAATTTACCCATGCCTTATCCTGTTCCGGGCAATCTGCTTCAAAATAATACTTCGGGAATCTGCGGCGCCGATATTTCACTAAACCGTTTACGGCACGATCCGGAATACATAGCTGGCGAAAGGCAAATGAATAGGGAGATATTAAATTTCCAGCGTAATTTAGGTGAGGACAGCACTATAGTACCCGTGGTATTCCACATAATTAACCAGGATCCTTCAACGGTACCCGACCAGGTGATACTTAATGCATTGATGGATCTCAATGATGCTTTTGCTAAAAGAGGCAATTACGCAGCAAGCAATGGCGTGGACACAAAGATTCGTTTTTGTTTATCACAAAAGGATCCGGATGGAGGCATTACAACTGGTATTACCCGTACAAAATCCTTTTTTTCAACCCATCTGAATCCTTTAATAGAAGACAGCAAACTAAAAAATCTCATTCAGTGGGATCCTGCCAGGTATATAAATATCTGGTACATATCCGGCATGGATATGGAAGCTTTTGCAGATTATATTTGTGGCCGGTGGACAAGATCAAAGGTGGGTGGTTATGCTACGATGCCGCCTGGTGGTGGTGCTTTGGATGGTATTGTAGTAACGGCATTTGGTAATATACTGGCACATGAAATGGGACACTACCTGGGATTATACCATACTTTTGAAGGTAGAAATTGTGCCAACAATGATTGTACAACAGATGGTGATAGAGTTTGCGACACTCCTCCGGACCGCTCTATGAATAATTCTTTTTCATGTACAAATCCTGAAAATTCCTGCAGCACCGATACCTTATCCGCCTATTCAAATGGGAATTTTACAAAGGATACGGCCGACCAGATCGCTAATTTTATGGATTATGGCAATGAAGCCTGTCACAATGAATTTACTCAGGGCCAGGCAGACAGAATGCTCGCAGCTATAAACACTCAAAGAAGCGGGTTGTTACAAAACGAATGCGACAAACCCTGCAACGAAAATATAAACGCTGCATTTTTGAGGAACAAAGCTTATCCTGTTGTTGGTGATTCTGTAGGCTTTACCAATAACTCTTCCGGCGCTGGCAATTATCAATGGTTGGTAAATGATGTAGTGGTTTCTGTAAATTCAGATTTTGGTTACACTTTTACCGCAACCGGAAAATATAAGATCACACTGAAAGCTTACAATTCCGTTTCTTGCTATGCAAGTTATTCAGATTTTGTTATTGTTAACTGTGGTGTAATTGCCAGGTTTTATTCAGATAAAATAATCATTGCGTCAAAGTTTCCTGATTATCCGGACAGTATCTATTTCACCAATACTTCCGAAAATGCCACTTCCTATAGGTGGATGATGAGCAACGACCGGGGAATGACAGAGCAGTTAGTAAGTACAAACAAAGATCTTGTCTACATATTTCCATCCCCCGCCAACTACTCTTTGAGATTGATAGCCACCAATGGCATCTGCACTGATACCACCAATACCTATAGCATCCCGGTGGCAGATCCAACGCAGGATGGTATTGCATATTTAAGCTCCGTAAATTGTTACCAGCAAACAAAGGTTAGGGTAACACTTTTTATTTGTAATTATGGTTATGCTGCCATCCCGCCCCATACACCCGTTTCTTTTTACGATGCGGATCCGCGTTTGGGAAATGCTCACAAACTTGATTCCACTTTCTATCTCCCGGATTCCATACCGGGCAATTGTTGCGGCTATTTATATACGCATATCATTGATATACATCAGCCCGGGCTCGATATATTATACATGGTATTCAACGATTCGGGCAATACAAAACCTTTATTACTTCCGAACACCTCCTTAATAGAAAATAATTATGCCAACAATATTTCGGTTGTCACTAATTTCCGGTTTAAAGCTTCCATTCTTCCGCTGCAAGCCACCCTGGAACCCGGGGACACGTTACAATTGGTTGCACAGGCCGGGCCAGGTGCTGTGGCATCTTACAACTGGAGCGCGGCTCATAATTTAAGTTGTACCAACTGCAGTTCCCCATACCTGATCGCCGATTCTGACAGGGTAAAAAGAATGATCGCTACCAGTCAGTTTGGATGCGTGGATACTGCATTTGCAGAAATAAAAGTACCTCCTGCCAACGACTACACCGTTGAACTGAATGATGTGCAATGCGCAGCGGGAGACAGGCTCTTTGTTGATTTTACCCTGCATAATAAATTTAAAAGAGGCGTAATTCCAAAAGGGATGACCGTTTCGTTTTACGACAGCGATCCATCAACTTCAACGGCCCGGTTATTACCACCTGTTTTTTCCGTACCTGATACTGTATTCGGGAAAATATTTACTTTTAGCGGTTTTATTAAAGGAATAACTGCGGGCAGGATTTATGCAATTGTAAATGATAGCGGTACTGCCGTGCCGGTACAACTTCCCAATAATTTGCTTTTGCCTGAAAAAGACTATTCAAATAACGGCGCGGATTTCTTGTATGAGCCTGAAAAGGTCCATGTTCAGCCGCAGGATACTACCGTATTCAGAAAAGCTTCCTTTCCATTGAAAATGATCACAACGGTCTATAATCCTTCATCAGCTTACTGGTTTGCCGGCAATGCCTTTAAGCTTAGTTGCAATCAATGCGCCAGCCCGGTGGTGACGGTATTTGATAGTTCAATAGTTACATTTCAAACCGAAAATAAATATGGCTGCCTTATAAAAGGGAGCTCCGTATTAAATATTTTCCCGCCGGATATCTCATTGAAAATTATTGAAACAAATTGTTATACCAATAGTACGACACTCGTAAAGTTTGAGATTTGTATGAACAATGACTACGAAAGCGTTTTTGCAGGGGTGCCGGTATCTTTTTATGATGGCCTTCCGGGCGTCGGGGGAGCAAAACTGCTTTCGCCGGTGTTTTATACACCCCGCCTGCAGAAGGGAAATTGCTATGTCTACGAGCACATTATTGCTACGCCCGCCACGAGCCAGCTATACGCAGTGGCAAATGATAAAGGGACTAGTTCTGGAAATGGACCAGTAAAAGAATACAATGAAACAAATTATGATAACAATTCGGACCAAGCAGAGATTAATCGGTTTAATGTAAGCATTCACCCTTCAGATACTGGTATAGCAAGATTGGGAACTGTACAACTGACACCCCGTGTGGACGGTGGCATTTTATCATCCTTTCTCTGGAAACAAGACCCGTTTCTTTCCTGTGTAAATTGTTTTGCACCCATTGCTACCCCATTATATTCCACGGAGTTTATGTTTATTGCACGTAACGGGTATGCCTGTGTAGATACTGCTTATGCAATTGTAAAAACATTTTCCGGTGGATTGATCAATATACCTTCCGCATTCTCACCCAATTTTGACGGTCTGAATGATATTTTTTATGTAATGGCAGGAGCCGGTGTTAGTCTTGTAAAGGATTTTTCTGTATTCAACAGGTGGGGTCTGAGGATATTCGAAGCTAAAAATACCCCACCCAATGACCCACGCTATGGATGGGATGGTACTTATAAGGGAGTGGAAGCGTCACCGGGTACTTATGTATATTTGGTGAGAATTCCAGGTACAAACGGAAAGGACCAGGTTTTTAAAGGCACGATTGTATTATTAAGATAGGGTTACAATTTTTCCTTCAACTATTCGTTCGTAAAAATTAACATTATTCTAATTTTTGGCGAGTCTTAAGGAAGCCGGCGAATATTTAAAAGCAATAATCACTTTCTACAATTCTATAAAATAACGAAAGCTCATTAATGTCAAAACAGTTAATTATAAAAGAACTTTCAGAGCGGCATAGCAGTTTTGTGAATTATATATTGTCTTTAAGCTACGATGAATTTATATTTTCATTTCAAAATAAGTGGACAGCAGGTCAGCAAATGGATCATATATTTCGCGCAACTTCCATTTTGCCCCTGGCTTTTAAAATGCCAAAATTTATCAACGCCCTAATATTTGGCAGGGCAAACAGGCTCCCGATGGAATATGATGAACTGGTGCAGAAATATTTATCAAAACTTGAAAAAGGAGCAAAAGCAACTACCGTATTTATACCCGGAAAAATATTGTATACCTCCAGGATTGACCTCGCAAATAAACTACTAAAGAAGATTTCTGGAATCAACTTCGCAATTGACAAAATTTCCGAAAAAGATTTGGATCAGTTCATGCTGCCGCATCCAATACTGGGAAAGATCACTTACCGGGAAATGTTATATTTTACGATTTACCATGTGAATCATCACTATGCGCAGACAAAGAAATCGGTAGCGGAAATATGCCATTAACTGTTTCACCCTTCACCAGAGAATCGCCACCTTGCCCATGCTTTTTCTTTTTTCCAGGTATTCATGGGCCTCAGCTATTGCTGATACAGGAAATGTTTTGCCAACTGTAGGCGTAAGTACGCCTTCTCCGGTTAACCGCACAACCGCCTCAAGGCATCGCTGCAGCACTTGTGGATGATCGTCACCTACGCGCAGCATATTGATGCCAATCATCGATTTGGAAGCCGTCATAAACATAATGGGATGGTAAATACCAAAATCCCACGCCGCCCTTAATTTACCAAATAAATTTTTGTCACTCATATCGGCGGCACCAAAACAAACAATCCTTCCGGCGGAAGACAGGGAGCGGAACCCTTTTTTTACAGACTTTCCGCCAACGGCATCAAAGATCACATCTACTCCTTTGCCATTCGTAAGTTTCCTTATCTCCGTTTCAAAATCCTGGGTTCTATAGTTGATAAGGTGCTGTACACCCAATAAGCTTAAATGTTGCAGCTTTTCTTCCGTACCCGCCGTTGAGAAGATTTCGCATTGTTTATATTTCGCATATTGGATCAGCGCCGTGCCCACTCCACCTGCGCCTGATTGAACCAATACCTTATTTCCCTTGTGCAGGTTTACCATTTCTGCTGCAGCGAAATACGCCGTGCAATATTGAGTAGCCATGGCGGTTGCCGTTGCCGCATCCAGGTTGAGTGGAATTATGGCAGTGGCCCGGGCATCAGTAAGCGCATATTCCGCATAGCCGCCAAAGCGGGTCATGGCTGTCACACGGTCACCTGTCTTTACATTCGTAACCCCTTGCCCTGTTGCTGTTACAGTACCGGCTACATCATAACCAAGCACGCACGGCAAGGGAGGAGCTTCCTTATACATACCATTTCGTGCCATTACATCGGCAAAGTTTAATCCAAATGCTTCCACTTTTACCAATACCTGGCCTGGTTTTGGATCGGGTGCAGTTATTTCCCTTATTGCAAATGAAGAAGCTGCTGCTCCATTTTTAATTAAAAAAACCGCTTTCATAATTACTGAAAATATTTATGTGTAAAAGTGAAATATTTCTTTGATTTGTTATAGAAAATTGTTATCTTAGAGCTACTGGATATCGGAGTTATGTGCAATTATATATATCTATCTCTTAAACAATCTTAAACATTTTTGCCATAATTTAATATAAAAAGTCCAGTGTTACTCCAGTTCATATCCGGACCATATCCAGTTCAAGTGCAGAGGTCTAACGTAGATCACTTATAGATCATTCTGAGATCACCCTATACTCCCCCATGTGTTCACCCACAATGGCAAATATTCTGAGTTATGGTTCACAATCTATGAAATAATCAAAATGGGGGTCTCAATTTTAATTAGTGAATTTAAGTTTTTAAATGCTCACTTCCCTGAATCTCAAAGCACCCACTCCAAATTCTTTGAGGTTTTGACCAATTACGCAATACAGGGAATTTTGTAATATCCCGTTCAAACCGGCCCGGGTTATTTAAATCAGGCAACTTTATCCCGTTACAATATAATATCCGATAAATCGTTTCATAGAAAATAAGTTTTTTAATTCAATATCCATCTATGTACCCGTTTACCCCACTTCCCCATTGGATTATTGTGGTCTTCTCATTTTTTTGTTTGATCCAGGTTAAGACAAGGTTTGATGAAATTGTCGAATCCTTTAGTACCGACAGGAACAGTTTTATGTTGAGGGGCCAGCGATTCTCTTTATTACCCAATCGTTCATTTATTGTGGATGAAACGCTTAAGGCATATGGCTTAAATTTAAACTATAAACATAAGCTTAATTAAAAAAGATGTTTTTTCTTAAACAAAAAACAACCGGTCATTAGTATTGTAGATTAGGCGTTGGCCTACCCCAAAACAATAAAGCTATAAAATACCAATATTCAATAACCAGGTATTTTTTTACCTGTTAATTGTTAAAATGTTACAAATACAAGACTTGGATTGAATTTTGCTGCTTACTCCTATTAATTTTACCCAATAAATACCAACAATACTTTTTATTAAAAAGAAGATTTTTTTCACAACTAAAATAAGTGCGCCGGCAATAGTTTCCTTCCAAAACTTTAAAATCCTTAAAATTAATATTTTATGTACAGGCTTGGTAAATCCCCGGATTCAATAATACAAATTTTTACCAGTTTATGTCTCAGCCAGGTCAAAGACCAGCTTACTGAAAATTTGTTATGTTCTGGTTCAAATCCAACAAGCTATATTTTTAACGATCATCTATTCTCTTTTATTCCCAATAGGTCATTAATTTTAGATGAATCCCTTGTTGACTATGGTATTAATTTAAACTTTCGGGATATTCTTAATTAATACCGCAAGCAATTAGGGTCGATTAGCCCACCCGAAATTTACCTCTTAATATTGATCGGATAGTTAGCAACCGAAAGAAATAATTTATAAGAAATTCCCTTGGTTTATAGCCAGGGTTTTTTGTTATTGGGAAAGCTTATGGAGAAGCGTATCAGGCAATGAATTGCAGTGGATTCTGTCGTTTTCACACTTTAATTTTATTCATACAGGTCTCCCTGTGAGGCTAGAATTTCACGGTATTTGTTAAAAAGTTTGGTTTTTGAAATAAAACCAATGAATTTTTTTTCCTTATTTAATACTGGCAGGTACCAGCTTTGGGTAACATCAAATTTTTCCATTACACTATGCATGTCCTGGTCCGCATACAAAATAGCGGGTGGCTTTTTCATCATTGATTTGATAGAGATTTTATCAAATTGATCCGGTTGAAACAGCTTTTGTTTGATGTCATTCAATTCAATTATCCCTGTAAATCTTTCTCTTCCGTCTACAACCGCAAAAATGTTTTTTTCGCTTCTTTTTATTAGTTCTATAAGATCCTTCAGTTTTTTATCGGGTTGAATGCTTTCATAATTATCCTGCAGCATATCTTCAAGGATGATGGATGTTAAAATATTTTTTTCCTTTTTATGAGTAAATATCTGTCCCTCCATCGCCAGCTTTTTGGTATCCATAGAAAAAGGTTCATAACTCTTTACAATAAAAAAGGAAATGGAAGAAACGATCATTAATGGAATGAACAGTTCATAACCGTTTGTTATTTCGGCGATCAGGAAAATGGCGGTCAGTGGGCAATACATCACACCACTTAATACGCCTGCCATACCTGCCAGGCTAAAATTCCCCTCAGGGATTTTTAACAAGCCTGAGTTGTTTAATAATTTGGAGAAAAAAAATCCAAGGTAGGCACCTGAAAATAAGGAGGGAGCAAAATTGCCGCCATTGCCGCCACCGCCGATCGTGATGGCTGCCGCGATAGGTTTCATTAAAACGATAAAAGCCGTAAAGGCAACCAGGGCCCAGTTTTCATTCATCAGGGAAAACAGCGTGGTATTATCGTTAAAATGTGTAAATGTGCCATTTGCTACCACTTTTACACTGTTGTACCCTTCGCCGAACAAGGGGGGAAAAACAAAAGAAATAATTAGCAACATCGCCCCGCTGACCAGGGCTTTCCCGTAGTTATTGATTTTCAGGTCGTGTAGTTTTTTTTCTACTCCCTTAAATGTTCTTGCATAGTATAACGAAATAAACCCTGCACAAATTCCCAATAAAATATAGAAAGGAACATTTTCGTAATTAAATGCCTGTTTCAACACGAAATTGAATAAGGAGGATTCCTGTAAAATGATTTTTGAACACAACGCGCCTACAACAGATGAAATAATTAATGGTATAAAATAGCTTACTACTGTTTCGGCAAGTAATACTTCTATGGCAAACATCACCCCTGCGATCGGGGCATTAAAAACGGCGGAAATACCGGCAGCCGCACCACATGCGATCAATAACGTCCGTTCCTGGTAATTTAGATCGGTAATGCGGGCTAAATTGGAACCTACGGCAGATCCGGTTGCTACAATGGGTGCCTCCAAACCTACGGAGCCACCAAGCCCAACGGTGACAGAGCTGGTAATGATATGCAGCCAACTGTGATTTAAAGGAATAAAGGAAGACTTGCGGGCAATGGCTTTTAATACCATTGCGATTCCTTTCTCAATGTGTCCGCGAAAAAAATGCTGTACCGTAAAAACAGTTATTAACAATCCGATTGCCGGGAATAATAAATAAGCAAACCTGGAAAAGGAGATTTCTTCAATCCGGTGCTGGATAATATGAACAAGTGTTTTCAATAAGACCGCCACCATACCCGAAGCAAATCCTACCAGCGTAGCGATCACCATTATAAATTGCATCCTGCTCAGTCTTGTACGCAGGTGCTGAATGACGGTTTGATACAATAATTTGACAGGTGCCAACTAATCAGGTTTGGTTTATAATATCCGAATGCAAAGATAGGTTTTGGGTTTACTGTTTACTGTTTAGTGTTTATGGTTTACTGTTTAGGGACACTATGCTGAAACAGAACTACGAAGACAATATTCCGACAACCGATCACATTTGCAAAAGAAACACGATTATTCCCGCCGTAAAACCTACCAGGGCCAGCCAGCTGATCTTTTTAAAATACCAGGCAAAATCAATCTGTTCAATGCCCATCACCGCTACACCGGCAGCCGAACCAATAATGATGGCGCTGCCGCCCGTACCTGTTGTTAATGCAAGAAACGACCAAAAAGGATGATCAGTGGGATAATCAGTTAAATCATACATTCCCTGCGCGGCGGCGACTAACGGTACATTATCCACAAGTGAAGAAAGTAGGCCCAATGCAATGCCAATCAGGTAGTCATTTTTTAGGGTGCTGTTGAGAAATGATGCTATTAATTTTAATATGCCATAGGATTGCAACGCGGATACGGCTAATAAAATACCCAGGAAAAATAATATGCTGGGCGTGTCTATTCTTTGTAATGCCCTCGCTACAGTAAATTTTTCCACATATTCGGGGTCTTTGTTTTTATGAATGATGGAATTGATCACCCACATTAAACCCAGCGCCAGTAGCATACCCATAAATGGAGGAAGGTGCGTAACTGTTTTAAATACCGGTACGAAAAGTAAAAAGCCAATACCGGCAAAAAGTACAATATTACTATCCCTGTTTTCTTTCAATGTACTTTCAGGAAATGCAGGAATATTGAACTTTTTCCCTCTAAACCTCCACGACATTATTAATACAGGCAGGATGCACACCACCAAACCCGGCAGTATGAGTTGTTTCATGATATTCAAAGCTGTTATTTGCCCACCGATCCAAAGCATCGTTGTAGTGACATCACCCAATGGCGACCAGGCCCCCCCGGCATTGGCAGCTATCACAATCATGCCTGCAAACCAAAGCCTGTCTTCTTTATCGTTTAATATTTTAGCACAGAGTGAAGTCATTACAATTGCCGTGGTTAAATTGTCCAGCAATGCCGACAGGAAAAATGTAATTGCTGTTATGATAAAAAGAAGCTTCTGTTTACTGGTGGTACTTATTTTTTTGGTAATGATCTCAAATCCATTATGAGAATCAATCAGTTCCACGATTGTCATGGCGCCCAATAAGAAAAATAAAATGGAGGCTATCTCGCCCAGGTGTGAGAGTAATTCTTCTTGTACGGTATTTGAAGCAGGGCTTTGCAGGATGTAGATCGTCCAGCATAAAACTCCTGTAACCAATGCAGCGGCGGCTTTATTCAATTTTAGCGGATGCTCAAATGCGATAGCGCCATATCCCAGTACAAAGACAGCCGAAATAATAAAGGTGATCATTGCCGAAATGAAAAATTCTGGCAAATATAAGCCAATATTAAAATGGTTGCCATAGAAACAGGGCGCGGCCCTGCTCCTGCCATTTACAGAACCTGATGTGGTTTATGGCTGTTTAAATAAATAACATCAAATAATCAGCAAATGTCGTCTAAACGACTAATAGCAAATGCCCGCGCCAGCTACCTTTATGCTCTGAAGTTATTAAATAAGCACTTAAAACGCTAATTATCAATTATTCCCGAAAAACAGGGATGCACCAAAATTATCAATTATTAATTATCAATTATTCGAAGCAAACTATTATTTTTCGTCCGTAGAAAACAAAGATGAATTTAAAGGAAATGCAGGCAAATATCTTAAAAAACTGCAACAAAGATGAAGCAAACCTGAAGGCCAATCAGATGCCGGTTGGACTAAAGTGTTTCATTGATAATCAACATATTAACTAATCAATCTACAAAATGACAACAATTAATATCAAATCCACAGCCACCTGGTTACTTCGCCTGGTAGCTGCGGTTATCATGTTGCAAACGCTCTGGTTCAAATTCAGCGCTTCGGAAGAATCTGTCTATATTTTTAGTACCCTGGGCATGGAACCATGGGGCAGAATCGGTATCGGTGTGATGGAATTAATTGCATCAATCCTGGTATTATATCCCCGAACCTCAGTGTTTGGCGGCGTACTCGCAATGGGTTTAATGAGCGGAGCTATTTTCTTTCATCTTTCCAAATTAGGCATTGAAGTAATGAACGATGGCGGTCAATTGTTCGCATATGCCATTTTGGTATTTGCCGCCAGTCTTGCACTGGTGTTGATGCACCGCAAACAAATTTATTCATTGATACGTTTAAAAACCAAATATTGGGTATGAAAACCTTATTCTGGCTGGTAAGCTTTATGAGTTAAATATCAATTGTCAAAAATGAGGGAGAGATTTCGCAATTGACCATTTACGATTAAACTGCCATTTTACTCAAGATTCACATTAAAATGGCATCTTTATGAAAAAATATTTATTTTCATTATTGGTAAGTATAAATTTATTGGGAGGGTTTTGTATAATATAAATTTACTTTGATTCAATGCAGGTTATTTGATCAGTTGTTTGGCTGCTCACCATTATTTTAATATAAGAATGAAAAAATTATTTCTCTTACCCGCTCTTACAATTCTTGTGTCTTACCTTTTTGCACAGAACTACATAGTTTCGGATAATGGCTCTGATGTAAAGTTTTCAATAAAAAATTTCGGCTTCAGTGTTGGTGGTAGTTTTAAAGGGTTGAAAGGAAAGGCATCTTTCGATCCGGGTGATCTTGCTGCAACTTCAATTAGCGCCACTGTGGATGCAGCTACTGTCAATACGGGTTCCGGGTCAAGGGACAGCCATCTGAAAAAGGAAGATTATTTTGACGTTGAAAAATACCCGCTGATCAGTTTTATCGCTACCAAAATAACCAACTCCACAAAAGAGGGAGTCTTATTTATTGAAGGAAAGATCACTATCAAGGGTGTCACAAAAACCGTATCATTTCCTTTTACAGCCACTCCAAAGCCTGGTGGGTATTTATTGGAAGGAGAATTTAAATTGAATCGGAGGGATTTTGGAGTAGGGGGTAGCAGCATGGTGATGTCAGATAACCTTACGGTGTCATTATCAGTCTTTGCGAAAAAAAACTAATAGAATTATTGCCTGTTCCTGGAAAATAACCTAAAAAAAGAAGTTATGTATTTACACGAAGCTGTAAAAAAAGTGTTTATCCAATTGAGCGAAACGCTGATGAAGCTCACGCCGCAACAATATGTGCGGCCGAGTGCTACCTTATTTAATGCCACCATCGGGCAGCATGTAAGGCATATTATTGAATTGTTTATTGAATTGGAAAAGGGCTATGCAGGCGGAATCGTAAACTATGATAAACGGAAAAGAGATTTTCGGTTGGAAACAGATCTCTATTTTGCGAATGAAATGTTACTCCACATACACCTTTTATTGAACAAACCGGATAAGCCCCTGAGGCTGGAACTGGATTACAATGAAAATTCAAATGAATTGTTATCAGTCGCAACCAATTATGACCGGGAACTTGTGTACAACCTGGAGCATTCCATTCACCACATGGCACTGATCCGCGTTGGCATTAATGAGGTTGCTGCTATTACCGTTCCCGAAAACTTTGGTATTGCCATTTCCACCATAAAGCATCGTACAGCATGTGCACAGTAACTTTTATCAGGGTAGATGATTCGTTTTTCCTCACGTCAAACCGGGATGAGAAAGTGCAGCGTAGCCAGGCCCTTCCGCCAAAGGTCTACCAGGTGAATGAAACGGCTTTGCTTTACCCCAAAGATGCGGATGCAGGAGGGACCTGGATCGCCTTAAAGGATAATTCAACTGCCGGTGTCTTGCTCAATGGCGCTTTTACCAACCATCCGCCAAAGCCAATTTACAGGCGAAGCAGGGGATTGATATTAATTGATATACTGGCAGTTTCCAACCCGCTGGCCTGGTTTTCAGTGATCAGCCTGGAAGCCATTGAACCATTTACGCTTATTCTGTTCCAGGCATTTAACCTGTATGAATGTCGCTGGGATGGGGATAAAAAATATACAAAACAATTGAGTATTGATCAGGGTCAGATTTGGAGCAGTGCTACCTTATACGATAAAGTGGTGCAAAGTAAAAGAGAAGAGTGGTTTGTAAAATGGCTGGGCAGGAACACCCGGCCAACCCAGGCGGATATTTTTAATTTTCACCAGTTTGCCGGAGATGGGGATGAGCAAAATGATATTCGAATGAACCGGGATGGGCAACTATTTACCGTAAGCATTACTGGTATTCAAATAACCAGGAAAAACGGCATCATGAATTACCTTGATCTGAAAGATGGGGGTACCTATTTAAAGAAGCTGTATCATACTACTGCTTATGCATTTTAACCAATCGGGCAACAATGAAAAAGATATTACGGAAACCATTTTTCATCAGGCTGTTTCATTGGGAGTATTGGCCCTTTAATTTGGTATATAGCCCTATTTATGTTTTCTGGTTCTGGCTCGGGATTAAGTCACGCGCAGTTTTCTTCTTCAACACTTCTAATCCTTCAATAAAGAATGGTGGTTTTTTATTGGAAAGTAAAAAGCAGATATATGATCTTATCCCGGCACAGTATTACCCGCGTACCTTACTATTCAGCGCAGCCACCGCGGGAAACGAAATTTTAGATGAGTTAAGGAAAACAAAATTGCGATTTCCATTAATTGCCAAACCTGATATTGGTATGCGGGGTTTGATGGTGGAAAAAGTTCATTCTGCAGAAGAATTATTGAGTTATTCCTCCCGGAGCAAGGTAGATTTTTTGGTACAGGAATTTATTCCTTTTGAGAAGGAAGCCGGCATTTTTTATTACCGGTATCCCAATGAAAAGAAGGGTCATATTTCAGGTATTGTTGGGAAGGAATTTTTGACGGTTACCGGTAATGGAATATCCACAGTAGAGCAATTATTGCAACAGGATCCACGTTTTATTTTACAAATGTCTGTTTTACAACGAACGCATTCCGGGATTTTGCGGCAGGTATTATCAAAAGATGAAGAACATTTATTGGTGCCATATGGAAATCATAGCCGCGGCGCCAAATTTATAGATATAAGCCATTTAATTGACGAGGCACTAATTGATACTATCGATGAAGTTTGCAAAAAAGTGCCCGGGTTTTATTTTGGGCGCCTGGATATCCGGTACAATAGCTGGGAAGAATTGAGACTTGGCAAAAATTTTTCCATTATTGAATTAAATGGTGCCGGAAGCGAACCTACGCATATCTATGACCCCAGGCATTCCATCTTCTATGCCTGGAAGGAGATAATCCGCCACCTGGTCATTCTCTATAAGATCAGTAAGCAAAATCATAAATCGCTGCACATGCCTTATATGAAATTCGCATTGGGAATGCAAATGCTGAAAGATAATACAGCTTATGTGAAATTGATAAGCAAACCAAACCATCAACGATAACACCAACCATCAACACAAACAGTAAACAATAAACAGTAAACCTTAAACGCGCAACCCTCAACATCATAATTTCTCCACCAGCAGCCTTTCACTTACCATATGGCTCAGGGATTCAGCGTTATTTTTATTATAGGCAACTACCATGCTGCCATCAAATTTTTCTACCACCTTTATTTTTATTTTCAATCCCAAATGCAATTCCCGGCTGTTAAGGAATTTCAGGAACTCATCCGTGCTATGGATAACCGCCGCCAGTTTTACTGTATCACCAATCTTGCAATCGCTTAGCTTTTCATAATGCACTCCGTCAATTTTCCCCGTTTTATCGGGTATGGGTGAGCCGTGTGGGTCGATGGTAGGGTAGCCGATCATCTCATCCATCTTTTCAAAAAAATAAGGTGAATGCAGGTGTTCTATCTGTTCAGCGATTTCATGTACCTGCTCCCAGCCGAAGCCCATTTTTTGGACCAGGAACATTTCGGTAAGCCTGTGTTTGCGAATAACCAGCGCCGCTTCTCTTTTACCTTTCTCGGTAAGCCGCAGGGGTTTATAACTTTCGTAATGGACTAATTTTTTTTCAGCCAGCTTTTTCATCATGCTATTGACGGTAGGCATCTTAATCGCCAGTCTCTTGCTCAATTCATTGGGGCTCACTTCTCCCTTCTCATTGGCAAGGTTAAACAGGGTTTTCAAATAATTTTCTTCTGTATAGGAGTGCATTGACCAAAGATAATAATTAAAATTATCCCTTAACACTGAACTGAGTAAATAATAATATATTTGTTAGATTCATCTAAGTTATTATTTTTGTATCAGGAAAAACAAATTTAGAAGAATGAAAAAACAATATATAGTCATAACCGGGTTGGCAGCAATCATTGCCCTTGCGCAGGCATGCTCAAAACTGGCGCCATCAGCACGCTCGGGCGACGAACTGCTGGACGGACCGGTAGAAGGGCTTAGCTATGAACAGAATAAGCGATTCCTTGCAGGGGACCTGGCCTTTAACAACGAAATATTTACAGCTCAAACCGGGTTAGGCTCCATATTCGTTGCGACGAGTTGCGGTAGTTGCCATGCGGGTGATGGCAAGGGCCACCCGTTTACAACCCTTACCCGGTTTGGACAGAAAGATAGCACCGGAAATCAATTCCTTCATTTGGGAGGCCCGCAATTGCAAAACAGGGCTTTGCCAGGCTATATGCCGGAACAGATTCCTGCAGGGGCAACTTTTTCAAAGTTTACCCCTCCGGCCAATACAGGGCTGGGTTTTTTAGAACTGGTTTCCGACGCAGATATCCTGGCAATGGCCGACCCGCAAGATGCAAATGGGGATGGCATTTCAGGTGTGCCTAACTGGATAGTACCGCCCCCATTCATTTCAACCAATGCAAATGCAATTTCACAAAATGGAAAATACATTCACCGCTTTGGCAAAAAAGCGGCAGCTTATAATTTATTACACCAAACCGTAAATGCCTATAACCAGGATATTGGCATTGCTACTTACTTTGAACCGAAGGATGTGTATTCAGGGCTGGATATTGACCCCGAAATTCCTACGGCAACGGTAAATAATGTTTTGTTTTACCTGCAAACATTAAAAGCGCCTATTCAACGCAACCAGGGAGATGCGGCGGTAATACAAGGGAAAGATCTGTTTGTACAAGCCGGTTGTGAAAACTGCCATAAGCAAACCCTGAAAACCGGTTTTTCTGCAGTGAACCCTTTATCCGGCAAAATATTTCACCCTTACACCGATTTATTATTGCATGATATGGGCAGTGCATTAGATGATAAGTATACGGAAGGCAATGCAAAAACCTATGAATGGCGAACCCCGCCGCTTTGGGGCCTGGGGCTATCACCCAACTCGCAGGGTGGTCAATACTTTTTAATGCATGATGGAAGAGCTAATAGCATCGAAGCAGCGATCCAACTGCATGGTGGCGAGGCAGAAGGCAGTAAGAATAAATTCAATCAAATGGCTGAACCTGAAAGAAATGCCGTTATCAAATTTTTAAAATCATTGTAGGAAATGGATAGAAAAGACTTTATAAAAAACTGCGGCTTTGGATGCCTTGCCAGCGTTGGATTTGGCGGTATGCTGCAAAGCTGTGCCAATACAAGACTGCTCAGTGGCAAAATTGCAGGCGATAATTTAATCGTGCCCGTCAGCGATTTTGAGACTAAGAATGGTAACAATATTTATTTCAAAAAATATATAGTCGTATTGAACGACATTTTACAATATCCTATTTGCGTGTATCGATTCAATGAAAAAGAATATGCCGCCTTATGGATGCGTTGCACACACCAGGGCACGGAATTGCAGGTGTTTGGCGACAAACTGCAATGCCCGGCACATGGCAGTGAATTCGACAACAGGGGCGATCTGCAAAATGGCCCAGCCGACTCAAAACTGAGAACATTTCCCGTAACCATTGAAAACAACCAACTAAAAATATCATTGAAAGCAATATGACCAGGTTAATAACAATATGGGCAGGCGTATTATTATTCTACGGCCAGGCAATGGCACAAATAGATCCCTCCTTATTAAAACGCATTCCCAAAGACACGATTAAACAGGCAATGAATATGGATGCCGTATATAGTCGCCCGTTTGTGGCAATAGGGAAACTGCCGGTTTCATTGGGCGGCT
>JBDTWP010000085.1:0-19264 GCA_040006615.1 Ferruginibacter sp. | reverse complement strand
TTTTTTCCTGATAAAAAAAAGAAACAAAAAAAATCAAGGCTGCGAATAAAAAGGCCGAAAATTTCAACATGATCCTAAAATCAAAGAACTCGCCGCAAGTAGTTCAAAGATTTTAAGTTTATGCCCGGCTCAAACAGCCTTGATTTCTCAACGGATCATATTGAAATTTTCCAACACTTTTTATTCGAGGCCGCTTTCATATACTAATTGCGAGCGTTTCACCTAATTCTATAAATTGATCTTAAAATCCCGTGATAAATAGCAGGAAGATGAATAATATAAAACCAGTAATCTTTTTAATACCGGTAATAGCTTTGATATCAGCAGGGCTGTTATATATATCTTTATTAAAAAAAGCCGCTGATAAGAAACCTTTCGGCAGATTGATTTTTACGATGACCCTGCTTGCATTTCTGCTAAATTTTACATGGGAATTACTCCAGATGCCTCTGTATAGAAATTCTTTTTATGATGTAAAACACATAACATTTTGTGCTCTTGCGTCAGTTGCGGATACCATAATGGTTCTGTTGCTCTATTTTGGCTTTGTTTATATATTCAAAAATCTATTTTGGATTCAGCAAATAAAATTGCAGCAAAGTGCAATGGTTATTTTAACAGGTGGTACAGGTGCATCTTTATCCGAAATCCGGCATTTATCATTAGGGAGTTGGGCTTATGCAGATCCGATGCCAATCATACCGGTCGTTAATGTTGGTTTATCTCCCGTATTGCAATTTATGATCCTGCCCTTAATAATCTATGTTTTAAGTTCCTTCTGTTTAAAAGACAGGAAACCAAAAAAAAACTAATAAATAGTATCAGGTGATTTCTACTCCTGTTATTACACTCACCGGACAATTCCCTTTTATTAGACCTGTTTAAAGACTAATTGTATTCAACGAGGTTCAGCTTTTCTTTTAACAATTGATACCTGGGGTCATCGGACGCTTCTTTGAACAAAGGGTGATCAATAAGAATAGCTACAGGGCCCATCCTTTTTTCAACACATTGAAATAAATGATGAAAAGCTTTGTCTTTTTCCCCTAATGACCACCAGATCATTGCTAAATCTGCATCTAATACTACTCCCGGTTCTTCAACCTGTCGTTGCCCTATCTTACGAATACATTCTAATGCTTTTTCGGGTTCTCCCAGTTGAGCATATGCACATCCTAGTGGTGTAAGCCCTTTTAATGGATGCTTTATTAACCGGTGAACTTCTTCAAATATTTCTGCTGCCTTCTTCCAATCTCCTTTTACGCCGACGCACCAGCCTTTTAACTCCAATACAGCACGCATCTGCGGATACATGTCTAACAACCATTCAACCTGCTTTAATGCATCATCAGTTCTTCCCGCATTGAGGTAGGCTTCTGCCAGGTAATGGTTAACTATCGGAGATAGGGGATCTACTTGCGACGCTTTTTCCATAATAGCAACTGCTTCTTGCTTTCGCCCTGTGATCATATAATAAAAAGAAAGCAGCTGGTGAGTGCCGGTTGAAGCAGGATTTAGCTCTAAAGCTTTTAGCAATGAGTCATATGCCTCCTTCCAATTCCAATCGTAAAACAAATAAGCCGAACCCTTTGCCGCATATCCTACTGCCAGAGAACTATCCAGTTGTAATGCTTTATCACTGTACTCATGCACGACCTGAAAGGCTTCATTTGGTAGCATTTGTCCTGTCGCACCAAGAAAAGCATAGCCTGCTGCTGCCATTCCATAAGCAAGGGCATAGTCCGGTTCAAGTGTTATTGCTTTTTCAAAACATTCTATAGCTTTTTTAGCATCATTGGGGGTTATCTTATTATGAAAATGTAATCCTTTCAAAAAAATGGTGTAAGCCTCAGGATTTTGAGTTTGTACTTTTACAACTGTTTCCTCCTGCTCTCCTGCAGTCAAATTCTCACGACACTTATTAGCTATAATACTGCTAATTTCATCCTGTACTTCAAATATATCAATTAGGTTTCGGTCATAATTTTCACTCCAGATATGATATCCGTCTGCTGCGTTGATCAACTGTGCTGTAATTCGAACGCGGTTGCCCGATTTACGTACGCTTCCTTCCAATATTCTATCTACGTTTAGCTGTATGCCAATTTCACGTATATCAGTATTCTTTCCCTTAAAAGCAAAAGCCGATGTTCTGGAGGTTACCTGGAGGCCATCTACTTTAGTAATAGCATTCAGTAATTCTTCTGTTATACCGTCACTGAAATATTCATTTTCAGGATCGGCACTCATGTTTACAAAAGGCAACACAGCAATACGATTAGTGGGCTGTTTGGTTTTCCCTTTTAGTGAATCACGGTTAGGGACAACAAGGCCTTTGTTATCTATAGCAAATATGCGGACCGGCCTTATTACATTCTTTAATTCAAAGTAACCCATTTCACGGGCAGTAAGGTTTTCCTGGTTTCTTATTTCGTCCAGCACTTTTTCTGAAATGAAAATAGAACCCGGAACAGCAAGGGATTCAATCCTTGACGCAAGGTTAACGCCATCGCCATAAATAGCTTCATCTTCTATTGAAATATCTCCGGTATGGATACCTATTCGCAGATCTACTCTGGGTTCCTGCCGTAATGTTTGTTGTATTTCCACAGCACAATTAACTCCATCAATAGCGCTGTTAAAAATGCTTAAAGCGCCATCACCATAGTATTGAAGAATTTTTCCATTGTAAACAGAAACAGAAGTTTCCAAAACTTCCTTCAGCCTTCGACGCTTGTCTTTTGCTAATTGTTCGTTTTGCTGCATAAGAGCAGTATAACCAGACATGTCGGAAAACATTATTGCAGCAAGTTGGCGCATACGTAAAATTATTAAAGATAAAGTTGGTTCCTATTGCATTTTTTCTCTGCCTGATTTTTCGGCCTTTGTTGTGCAAGATCAATTCAGCACAATTTGTGCTCTTACTTTTGTTTGGACTTTGGCCATGCGACGGTTACATATTTATTATTTCACTTCTTCATTTTTCCGTAAACTATCCCGACAACACCAAAAAATACAGGCGCGGGCCATTTAATCCTGTCCTTTATTTTTCATTAGGCTTTTTAAATTCAACCAGGTATTCAGATAGATAAGTGCTTTTGTCTTCATGCATATCTTTCAAAAACAATCTTACTTTTTTGCCCAGATTAAGGGAGGTGAATTTATTTGATTTATCGGATCCTGTATTTAGCGGTTGCAGGGAAGGATACCAAAGGATATGTCCCGGCTTTTTGAGGAGAAGCGTTGGTGCTGACCATTTCTGTGAGTTATTTCCCTGGCCGGGATCTGCATTATTATTAAAAGAAATATAAATGCTGTTTCCTTTCCAGGAAGGTCCTTCAGCCCTTGCCATGAGCATGACCCAACAGCCTAAATAGTTGTTCCAGCTAACTGAAGGACCCCAATGATATTTACCGGTTGGCGAGGAAGCCGGCCCCCCGCCGGCAGCAAGGGATATCCGGAAAGAGGAAATTGGTATACCGATGCCATCTGCCGGAGTATTGAACCCGGCGCCATCCCATCTTTTAGCCTTGCCCTTTGGATTTTCCAGGTCGGCTATCAAGACACGTGCGATGCTTATGCATTGACCATTCCATTCAACCTTAGTATCGTAATCAGATGGGGAGTACTTTCCGGGGTAGCCGTATTCACCAAAAAAAACATATAGGTAATTACCACTTGCCACTGCGGAAGGGTCTCCTACACCACCAGCAAAATTGATCGCGGTATTATGCGGTTTTAAAATGAGCCTTGCCTGGTAGTCTTCCAGGAGAATACCCTTATCTTCCCAGCTTCTGCCTCCATCAATTGATTTCATGATCCCTATTCTGCAGACTGCGGTTTTGGTTTCCTGCCCCTTCAGTCCCTCGGGCCAGTTGATATCAGGATAACCGGTTCCGGTAGATGAATCGTATGGTAATGTTGAAGGGTAATTCTCGTTATGATACAGGGCAAATAAGGTTTTTCCAGTCCTGTCTTTTGGTTCCTGGAACAAAGTTTCGAACCACACGGCCCCATGGAGGCCCGGTTTTCCGGCAGGCGAATTCATTGGCATAACAGGTTCTGTAAATTCATCTGATCTTCTTCTAAATGTTTCATCTACCGTAGTTCCGCTGGCATATTTAAGTTCATGTGCCTCCCCCCATAATGGATCTTCGCCGTATTTACCAGGAAATATCCTGAAGGTATCGCCTACCCATACCGTGGCCATGTTGCAGTCGACAAATGAATTGAATAAAAAAGTATCAGATGGTATCAGTTTGGCTGTGGGGAACTCATTCGGTACTATATTTTGTCCGGATAAGGACGATATCCTGCAGGTGGCAAAGCAGGTAATTAAAAGGAACCTATAGCTCATGAAAGAAGTTTGAAAGATATTCATAGTTAAAAATATTATTTTTTCGGTTTACCCGGATAACGGGCAAAGGCATTTCCACCTACATTTTGGCCGTGAGTCATGGTTCGATTTTGAACCAGTAACGCAGTCCGCCCCCTGGGGAAACAAAAGTCAGCATCATAAAGGAAATAACCAATGTAGTAAAGTATATGCGATCTATCTGCCCAATCCTATAATTTTTTTTATAAGAAGCGGGCAACTGCTGATGAATGAATTCTTCAACTCTCCCTTTCGTCATTCAACAGCATATCTACCGCATGGTCGAAGGAACCGGCTCGTATTACTTCACCGGCGTTTACAAAAAATATTTCGTCGGCGTTTTGAATGGTATTTAACCTGTGTGCGATAATTACCCTGGTGGTCGTGGAAGGCAACCTGTTTAAAATGTCCTGCAGTATTTGTTCTGTAATGGTATCAATGTTGGCTGTGGCTTCGTCCAGTACCAGCAGCACAGGGTTGCGCAATACCGCACGCATAAAAGCGATAAGTTGTTTCTGTCCCAGGCTGATACTTTCACCACCCGTGCTGACTTCTGTATCAAGACCCTGTTCAAAGATATAAAGCAGGCTTTGCAAACCGGATGTTCTTATTGTTTCTTCCAGTTGTTCATTTGAAAAATTGTTATACTGTTTGTTGCCGTATAAAATATTTTCACGCACAGTTCCGGTAAAAAGAAACGGGTCCTGTAATATAAACCCTATCTTATCGGTACGTTCCGCTGGTTGATAGGTGCGGATATCTCTTTTATCCAGAAATACCTGCCCTTTTAGCGGGTCGTACAGCCTGGCTATTATTGATGCCGTGGTTGTTTTACCTCCGCCTGTTGGTCCAACAAGTGCATAGGTTTTACCAGGCTCAAAGGCAAAATTCACATTGTGTAATATTTCCTTTCCTTCATTATACCCAAAGGAAACATTCCTGAATTCCATGATGAAAGAATTGTTTTCAACGGATGTTGCCTGTATTACAGGCAGGCTGGTCTCCATTCTTATTATATATGATATCCTGTCCCACCCGGCCATCGCCACCTGGAAATTTGCCCATAACGCCGCGAGCTGTCGCAAAGGATTGTAAAAGTTAACAGCATAAGCCAGATAACTTACCAACAGGCCAATTGAAAAATGCCCGGTAGAAATCAGGTGTATGCCAAACGTAAGTACGATCAACTGGGCAATACCGGCAAAAAAACCATACACCGGTATCAGCACATTATTGGCGATGCCTGCGCCTATTGCAGTTGTATAGTTTTTGTTATTGGCTTCTTCAAAACGATTCCTGAAATAATCCCTGCGGTTAAATGCAATGATCACTTTAAAATTATGCAGGCTTTCCTGTATCTCGGCGCTAAGGCCGCCGGTACATTGCAGGCTGGTGGCATTTCTTTTCTTTATCCAGGGAGAGCTGAATTTGGTAAAGATAAATATCACCAGGCCTGGCAATAAGGTGGCAACGCCAAGACGAAAGTTGATGACCAGCAGAAAAATACCTGCACCGGTCATGGTGGCAATGGTTCCAATAAACTGCATCAATGACTGTGAAAAGAATTGATTTATTTTATCCGTATCATTATTAACCCTTGAAATAAGATCGCCTGCTTTGTTTTGGTTAAAGAATTCCACGGGCAGATCCTGCAGCTTTGTAAAAATGGTATTGCGAAGCTTAAATAACATTCTTTGCCCCACGCCTCCCATCATCCTTGTTTGCAGGTAACTTGCTACAAATGCCACCATGTACATGGCAAGCAATATACCTGCCCAAACCAAAACCCCATGATAATTTTTATGCAACACATAAGTATCTATAACATAGCCCATTATAAAGGGGGCCAGGAGATTAAGTCCTGAGTTGACAAGAATAGCCACCAGTGCCAGTAACAAGGCTTTCCGCTCCTCCGTTATAAGTTGTAGTAGTTTTTGTAATGCACGCAATGTAGATGTTTTCTGTTGCGTAGCGGAAATATCATTAAGGTTGTAATTCATAATTGCTGGTACTCTGCTGTGAATTAAAAATCTGTATGTATTCCGGACTTTGCTTCATTAATCCGGAATGTACGCCGGTGGCAACTATTTCGCCTTCCATCAACACTATAATCTGGTCAAAATGCTCCGCCGTGGCAATTTTTTGTGTTACGGAAATAAGTGTGATGCCGGGATAATTCTCTCTTAAGTTTTTCAATATCCTGGTTTCTGTACCTGTATCCACGCGGGCGGTGAAATCATCCAGCAATAATATTTTAGGGTTGATTGCCAGCGCCCTTGCCAGCATAATACGCTGCTTTTGTCCGCCTGAAAGGCTGGTTCCTCTTTCTGATACAATGGTATCCAGCTTTGAGGGGAGTGAATCAATAAAATCCTTTAACTCTGCCGTGGCAATTGCTTTGACAAGTGATTCATCGGTAACCCTATCACTGAATGCGATATTCTCCCGGATGGTCATGTTAAATAGTATGCTATCCTGGAAAACAAAACCAACCTGGCTATAAAAATTTTCTTTATTATAAGTGTCAATATTTGCCGCATCAAACTCAACGGTACCTTCAGCGGGTTTGATTAAACCGGTTAACAGATACAGCAACTGTGTTTTGCCCGCAGCCGTAGGCCCAATGATCGCCAGTGATGAACCTCCCATTATTGAAAAACTGATTTGTTTTAAAGCAGGCTTTTGCCCATAAAATACTGATACATTTTTCAGCGCAATATTACCCGTTAAGGAATCTTTTTTGGTACCGCTATCAGGTATTTCCTGAACATCAAGAACTGCGTTTATGCGCTGGTAACTTGCGGTGGCCTGCGCTATTACATTGCTCATGAAACCTATCACCAAAATGGGAAAAATAAGCAGCGACAAATAACTGTTGAAGGCGGCAAAATCTCCCAGCGACATGCTGCCATTTATCACAAAATGGCCGCCCATTGTAAGTATCGCCAGCCCCGCCATATTAGCCGTAAAAATAATGACAGGTATCAAACCGGCAAATAACCTTAATATACTCAACCCAAGACTTTTCGCTTCGGTATTGGCGGCCAGGAACTTATCATATTCAGGTTGCTGGGAGTTGATAACTCTAATTAGGGCAGCACCAAGAATACTTTCATTCATCACTTTGTTTAGCCGGTCAACTACCTGCCTGCTTTGTAAAAATATTACGCGTACTCTTTTTAAAACAAAAAAGAATGCACCACCAATAATTGGAATAATGGCAACGATGGCAAAAGCCAGTTTCCAGTTGATGGAAAATAGCATGATGCAGGCACCAATAATAATTATGATGGAAGATGCAATAGATACGATGGCCTGCGATACGAACATTTTGATGGAATCTACATCTGCAGTTAGATTGGTTAACAATTTAGAAGGATTCAACTGTTCAACGTAATCATGGCTCTGTATGGATATTTTATAAGCAAGCCTTGAGCGCAGATCCCTCGCTACTTTTTCTGAAGTATAGATCTGTACTACTCCCTGCAAATAAGTGAAAATAAATATAACCACCGTGGCAGAAAGGAATTTGATCAGCACCTGCCGCAATACGTAATCCCTGGGATAAGCATCGATTCCATTGGCTATTATTTTGGGCAAGGCCAGGTTAATTCCGTTACTTAATAAGGCAAAAAATATAAGCAGGAAGATCATACCCCTGTATGGAGTAAGCAAACTGAATACACTGGAAGCTTTTTTAGTAGCATTACCAGAAGGGCCTGCCTTTTTTGCCATGTTTTATGTATTGTTATATTATTCCCGGAAAAAAGCCAAAGTTATGGCAACGCAAATAATCCACTGCTTTTTAATAAAATACGGGTGCATCCCAAATTGTCGCTCCTGATTTCGGTCGGTTTGAACACCGACCGAGGCTGGGCCGTGGTTTGTGTCCACACAAACCACCTGTTGCCGCGATAATTTGGGATGCACCCTCAAATACTACTACTATACGATTGTTATGTAAACTTATTAAAACCGGGGAGGAAAAAGTAAAAGTGACAAATTACTTGCTTAGCATCTCTTCCGCCCCGCTCCAGTTTTCAGGCACCCCCTCTCTAAGATATTTCAAAGCGTTTTTCCTGAAAAAGTTCGCGGCATGGTCTTCCGGATCTGTTTCGATTATATATTGAAACACCTGTATTGCATTTTCAAAACGTTGATCAAGGAAATAACGCATAGCCTCTCTAAAATAGGGCAGGGTTTCTATCCTCTTTTGCAGCACTTCCGCAGGATAGCCATTTATACATTCAACAATATTGAGCAGGTTGTTCTTGCCCTTTAACTGCACTTTGCCAAGGTGTCGTAAATGATATTTTTCATGGTCTGTGATCAGTCGAAGCGTTTCGCCGCTTAACAACAAGGGCGATCTGTAATATTTAGTGAGGCTTTCTATCCGCGCCGCTGTATTCACGGTATCCGAAATCGTTGCAGCATCCATCCGGAGTTCATCACCAGTTATGCCCATGATCAGTGAGCCGGTATGCATGCCGATGCCAGCCTTGATAGTTGCAAGGCCACCCGCATTTCGCTCTATGTTTAATTCATGAACGGCTTTTTGCATTTTTATAGCTGCCCTAAGCGCATCTTCCGGGTTCCCGGGAAATATGGCCATTATTGAATCGCCCAGGTACTGGTTGATGAATCCATGGTGCAACCTGATAATGGGTCCCAGGCGTTCATTGAAGGAAGACACAAACCGGAAATTTTCTTCGGGTGTCATTTGTTCCGACAAGGAAGTGAAATCCCGTATGTCAGTAAATAATACCGTTACGATCTTTTCTGCCTGGTCGCCGAGTTTTACATCTGTTAGCGATTCTTTGCCCAACAGCCGGATGAATTCATTTGGTACAAATTTTTTAGTTACCTCATGTATGCGTAGGATGGCTTCCTCCCGTTCACGGACTTCGCGAATATTTTTTTCATAAAGCATGGCGCTTTCAATAGCTGTGGATGATTGCTGTGCAAGCGTAACGAGTAATTTAAGATGAGCCGCAGAATATTGCTCTGCATCCCTGCCAGCCAGGATAATGGCGCCTATAATGCGATGCTTTACTTTCATGGCGGCATAAATGAGGGATTGGACATCGCTTTCAATAATGCCATTCTCTTTCAGAACAGAAATATCATTTATAATTTCAGACTGGCCACTCAGTCCGATTTTGAGAAGAAGCCCGGTATTGTCACGGAGACGTTCCTTATTGAAAAGTGGTTCTCCTGACGTTGCGGGGATCGTTAATTGCCGGCTCATTTCATCCCATTGTACAATCACGCCACTTTGCGACGGAAGGGAATGTATGGCTTGCTCAAGTGTTAGCCGGGCAATGGTATCCGGATCAATTGTCTGCGTTAGTTTTTCTGAAAAATTATAAATAACATTCAGCTCCTGGTATAAATTCAGCACCTCAGTTCCCAATTTTTTTTTCTCCGCCTCCTTCTGTAGCATTAATGATAAAAAACGGGCGATTATGGCTGCATTATCAACTCCCTTTACCCATCCTGAAATTTGATCATCAAGTGTTACCCGGAATGTTGGCTGCTCACCGGATAATTTATTTCCAAACAGAAAATTGTTTTGATTGTCCTCAACAGATATTTGCGTTTTAGTCATTTCTATCCAGCACTGCAGCCAGGCCGTTATTTCACTTCTTTTACCCAGTATTGATTTTAATGTTGGCTGCGACATACTTGTTGTAGGTGTTGATAATTTATTTAATTATTGTCTGTATCTGAATTTTCTGAATTTAAGAATTTACAGAATTGGTCTCACCTCACCCTTCTCCAAACATGCTGTTCATTTTATCATTCTGAATCTGAATTTTCCGAATTTAAGAATTTACAGAATTGGTGTCACGTCACTCTTCTCCATTCATTCTGTTCATTTTATCATTCTGAAAATTCTGATTCAGACAACTATGTGATCCATAATTAGGTAATACCCAACACCTCTCTCGCTTTGTCAAGCAGTACTTCGGGATCAAAAGGTTTAGTCATATACACATCTGCACCCACTTCCTGTCCTTTTTGCCTGTCCAGTTCCTGGCCCTTTGCAGTTAGCAGGATAATAAAAACATCCTTCATTGCCAGTTCTTTTTTAACCTTTCTGCACACATCCATGCCATTCATCTTTGGCATCATTACATCCAGAAAAACAAGGTTTGGTTTTTCATCCTGGATTATTTCAAGGGCGGATTCACCGTTATCAGCAGTTAAAAATTCCACTCCTTCTTCTTCCAGGTCTTCCAGTGTTTGTTCTATAAGCATCCGGATATGTGCTTCATCATCTACGATTAAAATCTTTTGTTCCATTTTTTTTAATTGTTCCTTTTAATTTAATTATTGAAAATAGGGTTCTCTTATTGATAGACCACGAATAATACATTCTCCAATCCTTTTTCAAACCGCAGGGTCTTTACTATATCCTGCTTGCCGGAAAGAACTGAGTTAATAATTATGATGTCCGGTTGATTGGCTACTGCTTTTTCCACCAGTTCTTTTCCGTTTGACTCCATTACGACATACCCTTTTGTTTTAAGTACCTCAGAAAGGGTATTCACTGTGCCCGAATCTTCATCTACTATCATTACTTTCTTTTTTGATTTGCCCTGCTCCAGCAAACTCCCGATTTCAGAAAAAGAACGCCCGTATCGATGGGTTTGGTTAGATACCTGTCCACGCCGATCCGGAATCCTCTGGCTTTGTCCTGCACAATAGAAAGCACAATAATGGGGATATCCATCGTCTGCGGATCATTTTTCAATACCGCGGCCACATCAAAACCATTCATCTCCGGCATCATGATGTCCAGGATTATCAGATCGGGCCGTTGCTTTCTTACGAAGGCCAGTGCTTCATTTCCATTGCGGGCTTCTTCAATATTATATCCGGCCTCTCCCAGTTCCTGCTGCAGCAATGACCGGATGGAATCATCATCATCCACAATAAGAATGTTTGCTGTTTGGCCCTTCATATTTAGTCGTGAATTGGCTACCTGTTCCTTCAGCTGCCTTACAAGATCATTAAGGTGTATAGGCCTTTCTGCGGTTGTTTTCGCAATAGGTAAGGCAAATGAAAAAGTGCTGCCTTTGCCCCGTTCGCTTTCCAGCCATATTCTTCCTCCATGATGCTCCACTATTTCCTTACAGATAGGAAGACCAAGACCGGTTCCTTTTGGTTTATCGGTAAGGGTATCACCTCCCACCTGTTTGAATTGTTCAAACACCGCATCAAAATCTTCCCGGGCAATTCCAATACCAGTATCACTGATGCTGACAATGAGCTCGCCTTTTTCCTGGTACACCCGGCAGGTGACAGAACCCTTATCAGTAAATTTTACTGAATTGGAAATAAGGTTGATGATAACCTGTATCAGTTTGTCCTTGTCTCCGGTAATTTCCGGAAGATTGTTATCAATTTGTTTGACCAGTTTAAGCGATTTTTGTTCGAATAATGCTGTCGTGGCTGCAATAGCTCTTTCAGCTACCTCAGGCATGGAAACATTTTCCTGGTTCCATTCCATTTTGCCGGCTTCGATTTTTGCCAGGTCGAGTACATCATTAATAAGATGGGTCAATCGTTCGCCTTCTGATATTACCACATGCAGGTTTTCAGAAATCTGGCTGATTGTCTTTTCTGTTTTCGCATCCGATTTATCAACAATCGGGAATATTTTTTCGTTTAATCTTTTCTGGATGATTTTTGTAAACCCGAGTACGGATGTTAAGGGTGTTCTCAGTTCGTGACTTACTGTAGACAGAAACGCACTCTTGGCTTCATTGGCTTTTTCGGCCAGTTTACTGGCAGCTTCTGCTTCCATTTTGGCAAGCTTCACGTCTTCAAAAAGTTTTGCATTTCGCAACGCAACACCTACAGAGGCTGCGATGGTTGATAACAGGCGCTGGTCATTTTCATTAAAACTGTTTTCATGCTCGGTGCTTTGAACACTCAGCACACCAATGATTTCATCGCCTACCGGGATGGGAACACCCAGGTAAGAGGCAGCAGGAATTCCCATACGTTGTAGTCCCAGTTGAGCCGTAAGTTCTTTTACATCTTTATTGATCAGCAGCGGTTCGCCATTTAGAAGAATTTTAGAAGTAAGGCCTTCGCCAAGTTTCATTGGTGTAAGATCATCACCAAATTGGTAAGGAAAATGTATGGTGTTGGTTTTTTGATTTAACAAAGCCAGGTAAACTATATTGGCTTTAAACAGATTTTTCATTTGGTCGCCAACTAATTTTATGAGATCGTCGGGGTCCAATTGGGAAGCTAATGCTTTGCTGACGCTGTTAACAGTGCTCAGCTCTGTAGCCCTTTGTTTTGCTTCTGCAAGTAGATGGGTAGTTTCATCAAACAGGCGGGCATTTTCAAGTGCTACATTCATGCTATTGGTGAGGGTAGTAAGCAACCGGAGGTCAGACTCTGTAAATGCATTTTCCCTGTCAATATTTTGAAGGCTTACAGAACCCCGTACAAGGTCTCCTACAATCATGGGTACAAACAAGGCAGATTTGGGTGGTAGCCCTTTGCTCACGCCGGATCCCCCAAACTTCTTTGCAGTTTCAACGTAATTTTCATTGATGAGTAAGGGCTGCTTTGATCTGATCAATTCTTTATTGGCCCAGATAAGCGGACGGGGTTTGCTGTATAATCGTTCTCCTTTTTCTATTACAAAACGCCATTGTTCATTCCCCGTGCTATGATCAAATGTCCTTATTAAGACAGTCTGCGTATCGAACAATTCACAAATGCGGTTGCCTACAAGGTCATAAATGGCCTGCATATCCATTTCCCTTACCAGACCCTCCTGCACGCTATTGATGACCGCTAATTCCCCGGTTCGCTGTTCAGTTTCTTTCAGGAGGCGGCTCGTTTCATCAAAGAGCCTTGCATTTTCCAGTGCAACACTCATGCTGTTGGCGAGGGTTTGCAAAAGGGAAACATCGGATTCACTATACGCGAATTCCCGTTCGTAATTCTCCAGCCGGATGGTGCCATTTACCTGTCCGCCTGAGATTAAAGGAACACCCAGCCAGGATTTCGCTGTATCTTCTTCCTCTGAAGACGCAAACACGGCCCCAAGTTCTTTATAACGTTCTGCAGCTTTTTCATTGATCAGCAGCGGTTGTCCTGTTTGTATGATATGAGATGTCAGCCCCTTACCTAATTCAAATCCCAGTTCCACAATGCGTTTACCCCTAAACAGGTAATATGGGTGAGTAATGAAATTCTTACCGCGATCATAAAATGAAATGGAGATACCCTGCGTATCAAACACATCCCGGATCTTGTCTCCGACAAGATCATATATCGCTTGTATATCAAGTTTTGAAGCCAGCCCTTCCTGCACGCTGTTGATAATGCCTAATTCCGCAGTACGTTGTTCAGTTTCTTTCAACAGCCGGCTGGTTTCATCAAAGAGCCTTGCATTTTCCAATGCTACACTCATGCTGTTGGCTAATGTTTCCAGCAAACGTATATCGGATTCAGAAAACGCATTTTCTATATCTATATTCTGAAGGCTGACATAACCCCTGATGATATTTCCGGTAATCATTGGCACAAATAATAAAGACCTGGGCATTTGCGTTTCTCCAATTGCAGTTAAACCAAACTCTTTCCTGGCTTGTTCTTCAGTTGATATGTAAATGCTATGCTTCTGATCAATCAATAATTGCCGGAGCTTATTGATAGGCCTGGATTCAATCTTAACTTTTTCGCCATTTTCATAGGTGTAATTGAAATGTTCAGTTTTACTATCAATATCAAAACTGGCAATAATTACAGCTTGCGCATTAAAGAGTTTTTGAACCCGGTCACCTATAAGATTATAGATACCCTGCATATCCAGTTCCTTTGCCAAACCCTCCTGCACACTATTTATCACTGCAAGTTCTGCGGTACGTTGTTCGGTTTCTTTCAAAAGGCGGTTGGTTTCATCAAATAATCTTGCATTTTCCAGCGCCACACTCATGCTGTTGGTCAGGGTGGTTAACAAACGGAGATCGGATTCACTAAATGCATTTTCCTTGTCTACATTTTGCAGGCTTATTGAACCCTTTACCTGGTCACCTGAAATCATCGGAACGAAGACAGCCGATTTGACAGGCTGACCCTCCGTTACCGCTGATTCTCCATGCTCTTCTGAAATTTCTTCATAATTCTCTTCAATATCCAAAGATTTTTTTGTGAGAATAAGCTGCTTGCTTTCCCATATAAGTGGTCTTGGTTCAATTTCTAAATATGCTCCCTTTTCAATAGCATAATGAAAATGTTCAAGCCCGGTTTCATGATCAAAAGTGCGGATCACCAATGTATGAGTTTCAGGGAACAAACTA
This sequence comes from Ferruginibacter sp., assembly GCA_040006615.1. Taxonomy (GTDB): domain Bacteria; phylum Bacteroidota; class Bacteroidia; order Chitinophagales; family Chitinophagaceae; genus Ferruginibacter. Next base: position 4,555 of record JBDTWP010000085.1, on the reverse strand, counting down.
CAGAGACGATCACCCACCATGTTATAGATCCCCTGCATATCCAGTTCTTTAGCAAGTCCCTCCTGCACGCTATTGATCACTGCCAGTTCCGCTGTGCGTTGCTCGGTTTCCTTTAGCAGACGGTTGGTTTCATCAAAGAGTCTTGCATTTTCCAATGCCACACTCATACTGTTGGCCAATGTTTCCAGCAAACGAATATCGGATTCAGAAAATGCATTTTCCGTATCTAAATTTTGAAGGCTCACATAACCCCTAATAATATTCCCTGTTAGAAGTGGTACAAACAAAGAGGTCTTGGGCATTTGCGTACCGGCAATGGCATATGCTCCATATTCCCTTATGGCCTGTTCTTCTGACGATATGTAAATACTATGTTTGTTATCAATTAATTTTTGTCTGAGTTTATTCACAGGCCTGGGTTCGGCCCTCACTTTTTCATTGTTTTCAAACAGGTAATTAAAATGTTCAATCTTATTATCAAGATCAAAACTGGCAATTAGTACTACCTGTGCATCAAAGAGTTTTTGAATCCTGTCGCCGACAAGGTCATAAATACCCTGCATATCCAGTTCTTTAGCCAAACCTTCCTGCACACTATTTATAACCGCCAGTTCTGCCGTCCGTTGTTCGGTTTCTTTCAGCAGGCGGGTAGTTTCATCAAATAGACGGGCACTTTCCAGCGCCACGCTCATGCTGTTGGCTAATGTACTTAACAGCCTTACATCAGAAAAAGAAAAAGCATGTTCTTAATCAATATTCTGGAGACTCACATAGCTGGTCACCTTATCTCCTACCTTCATAGGCATAAATAAAATCGACTTCGGCATTTCGGTACCGGGTACAACCCTCATTCCGAATTCGGCTACAGCTTTACCAACATTTTCGTTAATGAGAATGTTCTGACCAGTTTGAATCAGGTGTTGTCTTACCATATCAAAATGACGGGGATCGGGATGAGTTATTTCTCCCTTCTCTATATGATAATTAAAATACTCCAGCTTTTTTTCATGATCAAATGTGGCAATAATGACCACCTGTGCATTGAAAAGTTCACGGATACGATTTCCAACAAGATCGTAAATGCTCTGTATATCCAGCTCACGGGCCAGCCCTTCCTGCACACTATTTATTACCGCCAGCTCCGCCGTGCGATTTTCAGTTTCTTTCAGCAAGCGGGTGGTTTCATCGAAGAGCCTTGCACTTTCCAATGCAACGGTCATGCTATTAGCAAGGGTGGTTAATAAATTTATATTGGAATCAGAAAATGCATTTTCGTGGTCAAGGTTCTGTAAGCTGATCATCCCCTTTACCCTGTCCCCGGAAATCATCGGAACCACTACAGCTGATTTAGGCTGCTCGCCAATAAGAATTTTGTTACCGTACTGGAGACTTAATTTTTCGTAATCATGGTTGATCACCAATAATTGCCCGGTTTCGATAATATGTTTCCTAAACCCTTTCGGTTCTCTTGGCCCTAACAATGTTCTATCACCTTTCTCAAATGAATAACGATCTTCAATCAGGTTCAATTTAGGTTCATAAGTAACAATATCAATTACCTGTGCGTTGAAAATTTCCCTCATTTTTTCACCCACCAATTCATAAATTCCCTGCATATCCATTTTTACTACCAGGCTTTCCTGTACACTGTTGATCACCGCCAGTTCCTCTACGCGATAATTTAATTGTGCAGTACGCTCTGCTACTGTTTTTTCAAGTGCACTATGTTTTTCCTGCAGTTGGCGGGTACGCCAACGGATAAGAGAATAGATTATTGCAAGCGTAGCTAATGCATACAAGAAATAAGCCCACCACGTCCGGTACCAGGGTGGAAGAACAGTAAAACCATAAACCGCCTCTTCACTTAGTTTCTGGTAAATATTCTTAGCCCTTACATGAAAATGATAACTGCCCGGCGGCAGGTTGGTATATTCCTTATAAGCGTTATTATCAAAATCTGACCAGCTATCTTCGAATCCCTCCAGCCAGGTCTGGTAGGCTGTTTTGTTTTCCTGTTCCAAAAAAGGAGCGGTATATTCAAACCGAAGCATATTTTGTTTGAACCCTAACTTCGGAATGCGCTTATCCATGCCAGGCATGCCAATGCTCAGTGGCTCGCCACCTGCTGTTACTTTACGTAACAGCGTTGCAAACCTTTCGTCGTAATTTTTTTTCAGGTTCTCATCATACCGCAATAGTCCTTCTGATGTAGCAAACCAAACGATGCCATTTTGTTCAGGGAAAATCCGGCTAACCGTACGATCAGCCACAGGTAGAAATGGGAATGTCTCGATTTTAAATCCTTTCCCGTTTTGCGAAGAAATCAAACCAGTCTCTTTACCAAAATTTAACCAGGTACGACCCAAATAATCAGTGAACATAATGCCACCACCAAGTTCCAGGCCGAAATTCATTGTCTTAAAACTACTGTCCGGAAAAAACCTGTCTTTGTTTTTGTCATAGTTATAAACGTATGAATTGTTAATAACATATTCTTTTCCTCCTGCTAAATAACAAGAGTTTTCACCTTCAGACAATCCCTTGTCCGTTCCATAGAATTGAAAATGAATTTTATCCAGTGAAGGTCTGCCGGTACTGACTGGAATTGAAGGAAACTGATAAACTCCTTTATTCTGCGTCCCCATCCATATTCGTCCGTCTTCCAGTTCGGCAAAACTACCAACCGACCCTTCAATACCAGGAACATGGCCCAAATACTGCCAATCAGGAGGTAAGGAAGATGCACCTGAAGACCGGTCAGCAGGATTCCTGTAAAACAAAGCAAGACCTCCGTTAATACCTGCCATTAAGATATTAGGATTCTTCTCCGGGATGTAGACATCAGTCATTTGAAAGTCTCCTCCTTTTGAAGCCCGGATCAGGTAACTTTTATGACCCTTAATGCAGTATAAACCTTCATTAACTACATACATAACGTCATCATGAATAAATAAATTGAAAACCTGCCTGGGGGGTATATCCTTTACCAATTCAAATTTTGAATCTTTATCATTAAATCGCAACAATCCATTAGTAGTACCTGCATACAGGACTCCCTGGTACCTGGTAACAGTTAGCACAGTTGTGCTGAGGCCGGATTCACGGGAAAATATTGTAAATGGCGAGGTTGTTTCCACTTTTGAAATACCATTATCCAATGCCAGCCATAGATTTCCTTTATGATCGGTATTAATGCCGTAAACCGATTCATTCTGGAGGCCGGCATCACGATTAAGAACCTGAAGTAATTTTCCCTGCTTATTCATGATGGCCACCCCGGAACTGGTAAAAGTCAATGCATAGTTACCATCATTTAACAGGATACCCTTATATAAAATTCCTGTTTTTATCAATGAATCTGACTCCGATGCAAAGGGCCGGAAGTTCTTGCCATTATAGATAAAAAATCCACGTGAAAATTGTCCCAACAGGTATTGCTTTTCATTTTTGCTTCCTGTCTCATAAGGAAGCATTACCTGCATCCGCTCACTACCCAGGAATTCACTTCCCGGTATCAACACGAGGGAATCTGCTTTCAGTTCATAAAACCCCATATTTTGCTGGTGAACATAATATTCACCATCCATATAAAAAGAGTACAAATACCTCGTTTGGGGATCCCATGTTTTCAATTCCCATTTTTCATTGTTACTGTCACCTTTTTGCGTCAACCTGAATATCCGCTCACGCGACTGGAAATAGATCCCTTTATCTGTGACATGAATAGTCCATATATCAAGGAAATTGCGAAAAGCAGCAGGAACCCATTGTAGCAGGGAATGAGCCTGGTTTTGCCCCAGGCTGTCCGGTTTAAGGTATCCGAAATCAGAAGTGGTACCATAATAGATACGGCCCGTTTTATCTTTCGCCAGGCATCTAACGGTTTTGTTGCCACCGGGATTAATTTTTCTCCATTTAACGCCATCATATTCTAATATTCCATTGAAATTGCCGAAATACATCATTCCATCATCATTTTCGAGAACGGTCCAGTTGGTCCGCGTGGCCTTATATTCTTTTGCCTTGTAGTTGATAATGAATGGATGTCCTTTTTCCGATCGGGTCCGGGCATTCCCTTGGGAGAATAATAAAACAGGCATGCAACTGAAAAGCAGCATGAATACAATTATTGTATAGGAAATAAAGCAGGCCTTGCTTTTCTTCATAACCGAAGTGTTGATACATTAATAAAGGTTTTCCTTAAGATGGATATCGGAATTTCATAAGGTTTTCTAAATGTAGATAAAAATTTTCTGAAACGGCTTTCAATTATTTTCATACCGTAAATTCAATTAACATCCGTTGGATACGATCGGGCAGAACCCGGTATCGAAACTATTAGCGAATCTTCGGGCCGGAGGCAGGGATATTCATCCAAAACATAAAAACAAATAAAAGAAAATGGATGAAGTCAATTTTAATTGAAGAGTTTCCAATCGGTTTAGTATTTTTAATTATCTCATTAAAGACCAAAGAAAGGTTTAGCTGACAGGAAGGATACTTTTTCACAAAACATACCTAAACAATACATTCCGCCATGAACAGAAGAAGATTT
>JBDTWP010000084.1:0-19309 GCA_040006615.1 Ferruginibacter sp. | reverse complement strand
GCCACTGCCATCCTAAATATGAGAGAGGGTGCAAAAAAAAACCATGGCCACTGCCATCCTAAATATGAGAAAGAGAGCAAAAAAAAGCATGGCTACTGCCATGCTAAATAAGTCCTGAAAAGAATTATATGTTTTTTATCAAATAATCAATTTATTAATTCAACCACCTTCTCATTTGTAGAGAAGTTCGTTGTCTTTTTTGACGATTCCACATATCAACGGCTCCAAAACTGCGGCTTAAATCCGCCTGCTTAACATCCGTTGCAACGGTTTCTTTTGTTTCCTTCAATAATTCATTCAGTTCCTGATCTTTGTTTACTGTACCTACACCCAATGTGTCACATTTCATATCTCTAATTTTTATTTACTAATTAATGTCCATCGAAGCGAGTAAAAACAGCACTTTCAATGGATTTTTCTTAGCAAGCAATAGTCAGAGAAACAGTAAATATCAAATATTTACCGTTTTGCGGCGCAAAGATACTGACCATTCATTAAACGGCAACCTTAATTGATGTTTAAACTTTGAAAAAACTGTTAAATGTTCAATTAATTACCGGTCTTCGTTCATAATCGGGCGAAAGAGAAGTCCAAATACAAAATATTTTTAGCGGAAAAGGATCAGTGAATGTGTCTTTTTTCCTTAAATTACGTCTGTAGTTTATGGTAGATTGGCATAGAATTGGCGGCTATTTTTATGAATCTGAAAGTCATTCGTGGATATTGAAATTCCTTCCATAAAAAGCTATTAAATACCAAAAGGCTATAATTATTGAGATTTATTAGTTAAAAAGTCCAGTGTTAGTCCAGTTCTTCCCCAGTTCATCTCCGGTTCAAATCCAGAGCTCTCTTTAAGGTGCAGGGTAGATATCCCCTTGTTACTCCTCTCATCCTCCTATAAAATCAACTATTACGAGCCGCCTTAATTAGCAAACGATTACCTCATTGAACATCCATACCACCCGAATGATAACCGGGAAATTGTTGCACGGGACAACCAACCTTCAAAGTCCTGTTAATAGTTCAAAAATAGTAAGGTTCGGCAACCCACTTACACTTATTGGCGTTGTAGCGAATATGGGGATGCACCCATTTTAATAAGCACTTTTTCTGTAATTTAGTTATTGTTAATTATTAATGTATGAAAACGATTGGATTAATTGGAGGGAGTTCCTGGTATTCTACCATTGATTACTATAGGATCATTAATGAGACTGTTAATTTGCGGACGGGCAACAATTCATCTGCAAAAATCCTTCTGTATTCGGTAAACTTCAGGGAGATTGTTGAATTAACTGAAAAGGGAGATTGGGACGGTATTGCTAAGATATTGTGCGATGCGGCCAGAAGGCTGGAACTGGCCGGCGCTGAGTGTTTATTGTTATGCGCCAACACGATGCACATCGTTGCGGAAGAAGTGCAGGAAGCCATCAGTATACCCCTCATTCACGTGGCAGATGTTACCCTAAAGGCAATACTGGGAAAAAATTACAGCGGAGTCCTTCTATTGGGTACAAAATATACCATGTTGGGTGGATTTTATTCAAAACGCCTCGGGGCCCATGGTATCAAAACATTTATTCCCGAAGGTAAAGCACTGGAATTCATAAATGCAACAATTTATAATGAATTTGGGAAAGGTATATTTTTACCGGCAACCAAAATGATGTATCTTGATATTATCCGGGACTTTATCCCGATGGGAGCCCAGGGAGTTATTTTAGGTTGCACAGAGATCCCGATTCTCCTAAAGCAGGAAGACTGCTCCATACCCCTGTTCGATACCACTCAATTGCATGCTGTTTCGGGCGTGGATTTTGCGGGCTGGTAGGGTTGGATAAGTTTTATTTTCTTTCGCAATTCGATACCCTTAACAAGTAAAATTTTAACTTAAATATGATAAAACAGGTTTCACTGGTTGTTTTATCAATACTGGTGGTATTATTATTTAATACGTTTCATCTTTTTGCCCAGGAACTGCCCGGTCAAAAGGATACATTTTTTCTATCTAAAAAGAAAGGCCTGTTTGGAAAACTCGGTAGAAGCATTTCCGTAGATCTCCCCATTGGGGATCCGGTTAAAACGGTCAACCCTTACCTGGCACATGCCGGGAAAACAATTCGTTTTATTGAAATCCTCAGTTTAGGTTTTGAAAGAAATATCTATGATACCAGCAAAGTAAGAAATACCCTGGGTGTAGTGATTGCCAACGCTTTTCATAAAAACACGCGGGAAAAGATCATTACCAATAACCTGTTTTTCAGGGAAGGCAGCAAGTTAAACCCATACCTTCTGGCCGACAATGAACGTCATTTGCGTGAGCAAATATATATCCAGGATGCCCGTATTTTGGTGGTTGGCTTACCCGGCAATATTGATTCGGTAGACGTAATCGTTATTACAAAGGATGTGTTTTCTATAGGAGGTAATATTAGCATCAATGGAGTGGATAGGGCGAAGATTGGAATAAAGGAAGAAAACCTCGGTGGTAGCGGTTCAAAAATTGCGTTCAGTACTTTTTATGAAAGAGAACGTAAACCTAATTATGGATATGGCGCAGAATTCATTAAAAGAAATATGAAGGGCTCCTTCATCGACTGGAGTGTTGGGTTTCAAACCTATAAAAATGCCTTTAACAGCAACAGGAGCGAAGAAACCTATTTGTACACGCATTTTGAAAAGCCGCTGGTAACGCTCTACATACCCTGGATTGGTGCAGCGGATCTGTCGTTTGATAAAACCCATAATGGCTATCATAACGACTCATTGTACCGGAATGATTTCAAATATACCTACTATAATGCGGACGCATGGTTTGGATATAATTTTGGAAGTAAAAAATTACTTTCCGGAAATGTAACAGACCGCTTAAGGAAATTTATAGCAATCAGGGGGCTGCACCAGCGCTTCCTCCAGGTGCCCCAAAAAAACCAGTTGCAGTACGATTACCGCTATGCGGATATTTCCGGCGTGCTACTTGCTTTTAGTGTTTTTAAGCAGGACTTTTACCGGACTAATTTTATTTATGGTTTTGGTAGAAACGAGGATGTTCCGGAAGGCTTTACTGCCTCCCTGATAGGGGGATGGATAGATAAAGATAAACGCACCAGGCCATATTATGGCATTGATGCCCAGGTCAGCCGTTTTAACAAGAAAGGATTTTACAGTTCATATACTTTCAGGTTTGGCAGTTATTCATTTAAAAAACGATGGGAAGATATGGACCTGCTGGCTGGAGTCGATCATTTTACCAAATTAAAGAAAATAGCAAACAGGTGGTTCAACCGCAATTTTTATGGCGCATCCTTTACCAAACAATTTCGACCTGTTCTGAATCAACCGCTATTTTTACGTAGCATGTTTGGCCTTCCTTACTACGACAACAGTACTATCAATGCTGATTTCAGGGGTACAATTAAAGGCGAAACTGTATTTTTTAATATGAATAAATTCTGGGGTTTCAGATTGGCCCCATTTATTTTTGCTGATATGAGTGTGATTACACCACATCAGTTGGCTTTTAATAAAAGCGATTTGTATAGTGCCTGGGGAGCCGGGGTGCGAACCCGAAATGAAAACCTGGTTTTTGGTACCATTGAATTGCGGGGATATATTTTTCCCCGCCCTATTGGTTATATGAAAGGATACAAGATTGAATTAAATACCAGCATAAGATTTAAGTATAACAGCACCTTTATCCGTAAGCCTGATTTTGTGGATCCTAACTAAGGGAGCATTCAAAATTGAAGCCCACTTAAGCATCCTGCGATTAGTAAGCTGCAATTTCCACAGATCCTGGTGCCAGCCTAACAGCCACCTTAAGATTTATATTAAAACCCGGGAATAAAATTTCAATAGCCTGGAAGAGAATAAAAATTGAATAAAAATTGATTATTATCAATAATAAACCATTATTTTGCAAAATAAAATAGTCCCCCCGTAGAAACGGAAGGACTTTAACGATTGCTTGCCATATGAAATTCTTATTTTAACTGTTGACTGAAATCCTCAGTTTACCTTTCTGCACCTAATGTGTGCGCAACTACCAGCGATTGGTTGCTATTTTAACGATTGCCTGCTATATAGATTAATTGCACATCATTTCTTTAACAAATCTAAGATGTGCGTTAATACCCTCATAACCAACTTATGAGTGTTTTTATCATGCTAAAAGTTGGTTTTGAATGACAAAATCCTCTTTGGCACTACATTACAGAAAAATATAATAATGATGCCCACCCGATTTTCAGATACATTATTTCAACTCATAAAAACACTTGAAAAGTCTGAAAAGAGAAATTTTAAGCTATTTATAAAAAGAAGTTCAGGCAATGAGGACCTGAAAATCATTGAATTGTTCGATGCGCTCGACAAACTGAATGAATATGATGAAGATATTTTACTTAAAAAGCTATCTTCAATCCGGAAACCCCAGTTGTCCAATACAAAAGTTCATCTTTATAAACAATTACTTGCCAGCCTCCGGATCTTAAAGAGTACCGGGAGTATTGACATGCAGCTGAATGAACAACTTGATCATGCCCGTATTCTATATAACAAAGGTTTGTTTTTGCAAAGCCTGAAAATCCTGGAGAAATTGAAGGAAACAGCCAGGCACCATAATAAATTTAATTTTTTAACACAGGTGGTCTCCTGGGAAAAAAAAATTGAAACATTACACATTACCAGGAGTATGCAGGACAGGGGAGAGCAACTGTCAGCAGAAGCCCTGGAAGTTAATGCGAAGGTAGATATGGTAGCAAGATTGTCTAACCTGGCCTTACGATTGTATAGCTGGTACATTAAAAACGGCCATGCGCGCAATGAGAAAGATGAATCGGGTGTAAAAGAATTTTTAAAGAATAATCTCCCGGAAAAGGCACATGAGCAAACAGGGTTTTATGAAAGATTGTATCTGTACCAAAGTTACTGCTGGTATGCCTTTATCAGGCAGGATTTTTTAATGTATTATCGTTACGCCCAAAAGTGGATCGACATATTTCACGAACAGCCTTTAATGATAAGGGTAGAGACGGGTTACTATATAAAGGGGCTGCATAATTTACTAAATGCTCATTTTGATTTAAGAAATTATCAGAAATTTGAGATCGACCTGCAATATTTTATAAAGTTTTCAAAAACAACCGTAGCCAACCAGCATGATAACCACCGGATCCAGTCTTTTATTTATATCAGTAGTGCCAAAATTAATCAACATTTTATTTTGGGCACTTTTGCAGAAGGGTTGAAAGAAGTGCCCATGATCGAAGAGAAGTTAATTGAGTATGCGCTTTACTTAGACAACCACAGGCTAATGGTATTCAATTATAAAATCGCTTCCCTCTATTTTGGCAACGGCAATTTTGATATTTCGATCGATTACCTGCAAAAGATCATTAATGGCAGTGATGGCATGAGAAACGACCTCCAATGTTATTCCAGGTTAATGCACTTGCTGGCTCATTATGAATTGGGGAATGTTGAAATTATCGATTCCCTGATACGATCTGTATACCGGTATATGGCAAAGATGGAGAACCTCACCATCGTGGAAGAGGAGATGTTTAAGTTCCTGCGCAACTCTTTTCATTTGCGCCGTCAAAAATTAAAGCCTGCATTACAAAAATTCCTTGTTAGTATAAAAAAACTGGAAAAGAATCGTTTTCAAACCCGTTCATTTGCATATCTCGATATAATATCCTGGGTAGAAAGTAAGGTGTTGGAAAAGCCGATGAGTTTGATCATCAAAGAAAAATACCTGCAGGGAAAGAAGAGAAATTATCCAGGGTAACCATTTCCGTTCAACTAAATTTTCAATATTTATCCTAAAATATTTTTTTTCAAATTAGCGATCATAAACCAGTCCATGATACCCTGAATGCCTGGATTCCAAAGCTAGGGATGGTGAGGCATTTTTGCACCGGGTGTCCTGCAAAAGATTTGCGCCAGCAGTTCGTAAAGTTCAGGATGATTGGTCTGGAGCAGGTCGGGGCGCTTAAAAAAATATTCTGATACTACGGCAAAAAATTCTCCCTGGTTTGTCGCCCCATAAGGATCGATATCAGAATTTCCTTCCCGGATCTCCATTAACTTTTGGTGCATCATATTAATCCAGGGAAGCGTGTATTGTTTCGATAAAAGGTTTTCAGGAATCCCATCTATTGCTCCATCGGTCTTATCTATCAGGTGTACAAATTCGTGTATGGCGGTATTTTGTTTTTCAACGGTGTTATTAAAACCCTGCCTTAAAGCAGGCTGGCTGAGTATCATCACCTGTTGCATGGGGCCATTGCCAACCATTCCCAGAACCTGGCGTTCCCTTCCTTCCCGCAATTCAAATTCTTCACTGAAAGAATCAGGGTAAAGTAATACTTCATTGAGGTTAATATATTCCCAGTTTTCAAATGCAAAGATTGGAATGATAGCGCTAGCGGCAACAAATACCTTGTCTTCGTCCTCCACCCTGGTATGAACTCCGGTAATCCGGACAACTTTTAAAAAATGCAGCATTCTTTTTTCAAAAGCTGACCTGGCAGATTCATTTAATGACTGGTAAAAACTAACTTTTTCCAACAGGATCCTGCGAAATGATTCAGGTAAAATTTCCAGGCTCTTTTCCTTTTTTTTACGGTGCCAGAATATCCAGCCAATAAAAACCAGTAGTAGTATGATTGCGGTGATTTGCATGCAAAGGTGAAAATAGTTAACCCACAGGGCAAGCAGTAAATTATGTAATTAATTTCAAAAATTATGTAACATTTATCTTTAAAAGTTTTATGACCTTTGTATTGTTATTTCAATTACTTGCCGGTATCAATTCTTACTATTGGAAATGGCCATAAAAATCTGATCTTGCTAATACTGAAATAACGGATATATTATATTAATAACAGTTAATTATAAGTTCTTTAAAACCTTTCAGATGTTGCAGGACCCGGCGGGCCCCCGGCAAAATAAAGGCGGCGGCGGGTTAATAACAACAAACAATTGTAGAAAAAGTGGTTGATTTTATTTGCTACCTACCTCCACCAGGAAAACAAAGCGGTGAATTTCTTAGAAGAGAAGTTGTGTCAGTTTCCATTTTAAAGGAATTAAAATAGTGCAATAAGTAGGCGGTGGCGCATCAACCACTACGTTCTGTCCCGGTTGGTTTCAACATCAACGGCAGAACGTTAAATGAAAATTGCATTTAAACGACTTCTTATTTTTTTAAATTTTTTACGCTAACAACTTCACCTAAACGATCCAATCCTTATTGAATTAGTAAGTGCCGGCAAATATAAAATTAAGCCGGCATCTTACTAATCAACTTCTTTAATTGATAATTGATAGTCGATAATTGATAATTTTTTCACTTCCCAGAGCTTTTATTTTAATGAGTAATTGATAATTAATTGATGGATGATTGATAATATTTTCATTTATTAAACTTTTCGTTTAATGGAATTAACTTTGAATTGAAAGGAATTATCAATTATCAATTATCAATTATCAATTACCTTGACTGCTCCTGTATTTTTAATTACCCCTCCGTTTACACAGCTTAATACGCCGTACCCGGCCACCGCCTATTTAAAGGGATTTTTAAATACCCGGCAAATTCCGTCTTACCAGGCCGATCTTGGGATTGAAGTAATGCTCGCCCTGTTTTCAAAACATGGGTTATCTCAATTATTCCAGGAGATCAGTCATCAAACTCCCGAAAAACAGTTTTCAGAAAATGCTGCAAGAATAATAACCTTGCAGGAGGAATATATTTATTCTATTGACGTTGTAATACTTTTTTTGCAGGGAAAAAATCCAACGCTGGCTTATTTGATTGCCAAAAGAAATTTTCTTCCTGAAGCCGGCCGCTTTGCCGGGTTAGACGACCTGGTTTGGGCCTTCGGAAGCATGGGTGTACAAGACCGTGCCAAACACCTGGCGACAATGTATCTTGAAGATATATCAGACCTGATCAGGGAATGCGTGGATCCTCTTTTTGGATTTAGCCGTTATGCCGAAAAGCTCGGAAGGTCTGCCAATAGTTTTGATGAATTATACCTGGCTCTACACCAATCCCATACTTACGTGGATAAGTTACTGATTGATATCCTCGAAAAACGGATGGCAGTCATAAACCCTTTATTGGTGGCGATTTCAGTTCCTTTTCCTGGTAATTTATATTCATCCTTTCGTTGCGCGCAATGGATCAGGGCAAATTATCCGGGAAAAAAAGTGTTGATGGGTGGAGGTTTTGCCAATACGGAATTACGCGCTTTAACGGATGCCCGTGTTTTTGAATTTTTCGATTTCATTACCCTTGATGATGGTGAAGCACCTATTGAAAGCCTGATCCATTACATAGAAGGGAAAATATCAATTACAGCATTGAAACGAAGTTTTACCCTACTGGATGGCTGTGTAACCTATATCAACAACCCGGCCGGCAAAGATTATAAACTAGGCCAGGTGGGTACGCCGGATTACAGTGATTTTTATCTTGACCGATACATTTCTGCCATTGAGATTGCCAACCCGATGCATAGTCTTTGGAGCGACGGGCGCTGGAACAAATTAACAATGGCACATGGTTGTTATTGGGCCAAATGTACTTTTTGCGATATCTCTTTGGATTATATAAAACTTTACGAACCAATTACAGCCTCATTGCTTTGTGACAGGATGGAAGAAATGATTGCCCAAACAGGTGAAAATGGATTTCATTTTGTAGATGAGGCGGCACCACCGGCCTTAATGCGTGCGCTTGCCCTGGAAATCATCCGAAGGAAATTAATTGTAAGCTGGTGGACGAATATCCGCTTTGAAAAAAGCTTTACCCGCGATCTTTGCCTGCTCCTGAGAGCTTCCGGATGCATCGGGGTATCGGGAGGGCTGGAAGTGGCTTCTGACAGGCTGCTGGAACTGATCCAAAAAGGGATCACCGTAGCACAGGTTGCGAAAGTGAATAAGAATTTTACCAGTGCCGGGATCATGGTACATGCCTACCTGATGTATGGCTTTCCTACCCAAACAGTTCAGGAAACGATCGATTCTTTAGAAATGGTACGGCAATTGTTTGAGGCAGGCATACTTCAATCTGCTTTCTGGCACCTGTTTACGATGACGGCACATAGCCCGGTAGGTTTGAATCCTGAAAAATTCAAAGTAAAAAGAGTAACCACCCAAACCGGAACTTTCGCTAATAATGATTTAGTTCATGTGGATCCCACGGGGGCAGATCATGATTTGTTTGGTTTTGGTCTAAAAAAATCCTTGTTAAATTTTATGAATGGAACCTGCCTTGACTATCCTTTGCAAAAATGGTTTGATTTTAAAGTACCTAAAACATCGGTGCCGGCGGATCATATCGCAAAGGTTTTGCTGGATGAGGAATTTAGCCAGGTAAGGCCCACTGTAAAGGTCGTCTGGTTGGGTAAAAAACCCCGTATTGAAAATTTTACCAGGTCAAAAAAGGGATGCCATTGGGAAATGAGCTCCCTGACTTTTCAAAGCCGGAGAGAAACCATTACCATCAAATTAACCCGGGAGCAGGGCAAATGGTTGTCGGGCATACTGCAGCAATTATCGGTAGATAATATCAAAACATATACTTTGCAGGAGGTGAAGAACAGTTATGAAACTGCCGGACTTGCTGACTTTGAATTATTCTGGGATAACAAACCGGTCAATACCTTATATAAAATCGGGCTGTTGCAATTATAGCCCCGGAAAGTTATTTTCAAATTGATTCCGATTGATATAATTTTGTTTTAAACGAATACTTCAAAATGAGACCTTTTATTTTAGCGGAAACAAATTGGAAGAATATTAAGGATGCAAAATTTGACCTGGCTATTCTTCCCTGGGGCGCTACAGAAGCGCATAACTATCATCTGCCTTATGGTACAGACGTTATTGAAGCAGATTTTATTGCTGCGGAGTCTGCCCGTTTAGCCTGGGAACAAGGTGCGAAAATAATGGTGCTGCCAACCATTCCTTTTGGTGTGAACACGGGGCAGGCTGATATAAAACTGGATATTAACCTCAACCCAAGTACCCAATATGCCATCCTCAAGGATGTTATTGAAGTATTAAACCGGCAAGGCATTTACAAATTAATCATCTTAAACAGTCATGGGGGGAATGATTTCAAATCCACTATCCGTGAGTTGGGGCTGCGGTTTCCCAATATGTTTTTAAGCACCTGTAACTGGTTTCAATCGATGGATAAATCGGAATATTTTGAAAAGGAAGGAGATCATGCCGATGAAATGGAAACAAGCCTTATATTATTTTTCAAACCGGAATTGGTTCTTCCTTTAACAGAAGCCGGAGACGGAGCAGAAAGAAAATTGAAAATTAAAGCTTTTTCTGAAAAATGGGTCTGGACAGAAAGAAAATGGTCCCGGATATCTGCTGATACAGGGGTTGGAGATCCCCGCGCAGCTTCCAGGGAAAAAGGAGAAAAGTATTTTTTAGCTGTTACTGAAAAAATAGGAAATCTGTTTGTGGAATTGGCGCGTTGCGATATTAATGATATGTATGAGTAAATAATAAGGAATACAACTGGAGTCATTTCCGGATTTTGTACCATCCTGCCTCGGTATCGAATTTCCTTAATACCTGGCATCATTAATTTCTATCCAATAACCATCCGGGTCTTTAAAATAGATTTGATATACACCATCTACTCTTTTTGTAACCTGCATTTTTTCACCGGGTAAATTTTCATATTCAATCTTATGGTCGTCTAAGATCTTTATAAAATCAGCTACTGAAGAAACAGTAAAACAAAGATGGTTATTCTTTTCGCGTGCGATATAATCCTTTGCTCCCTGTATAACATGTAAATGACTCAGGGGGCCAATAGCGAACCAGGTATGCCTGCCATCATGAAAGGGCTCGGGTATGGTATCGAGTTGAATAACCTGGAGATAAAAATCGGTACTTTTTTTCAGGTCTACAACATTTATAGCAATATGATTCAACCTGGGTTTTGGGTTGTTTGCAACGGGCTGGGCTGATAACTGACAGGAAGTAATAACAATGGTTGCTGAAAACAAAAAAAAGGATAATATTTTTTTCATCTGCTTATCAAGTTAAGATAAGGAAGATACACATTTACTTTCTAAAAGTATAAATTTTTAAAGCAGAAGGGCATTTTACGGTTGACTTCTCCGAACCGGTTCCGGGGTAACTGATTATATAAGTTTTAATTCTTCTTCAATCAGTTCATGGAAAATTCCTTCATTTTCCAACACCCATTGTGGCAATGTCTGTTTCATGACCTTCCAGCTATTGTCAGTCTTTTGTATATTGAAAAAAACCCGTGAATCACGCTCGTCCACTACATCAACGGTAAACATTCCTTCTTTGTGGTCATTGAGTTTTCGAAAATTAAATTCCTTTAATCTTCCATTCGCTTTAATCAGTTTTGTAAACTGAATATTTTTGGTGAATTTGAATTGCATTTGTGGCAGTTTGATACAAAAATATAGCAATAACCATACTATAAATAAAAAAGTTGTTCTCTACAAGCGAATAATCTTCCCTTAATAATTCCAATAAATCATAAGATGGCGGGTTAACCTGTACTAAATCCAGAAATTATCAAAAAGTACTATATAATAATCAGCTTATAATCCATATGAATCTTAATTAATTATATATAGGGTTTTAATAAATACAAACAAATCGGATAAAGAATGCGATTATTTTTAATGTTTTTGTTAGATTGCCGCTGATTCAAATAGGAACAAAAAAATCAGCGGGTATTATACTAAATCCTGCATTTAGTTCGTTTTATATTTTAGAATCGAGTAAACTTTATCCACATCATTCAAAACCCTTCTATTCACCATGGAAAAAATTGCTGTAAAATTAATCCTGGCATCAAGTGCATTAGTACTTTGTATCAGTTTGTACAAACTTGTTACTGATTTAGTTTAATACTATCATCAGGGAATTCATTTCTATATTTAAGGAGAATAAACAAGTTTACCGTCATTTTATGATGAATGTTAATTGTTTTTTTTGACTTGTAGTATCAAATGGAAAAGTAAATGGGTAAACAAAGATGGGCTGTATTACGATACAGCCCATTGCCTTTTCAATCATCCCGGATTCAATTAAGGAAATAGCTTATTGCCAGCCAAACTATTACTACCACATGAATCAGCTCCGGATATTCTAATTCAACTTCATGACTAAACTTATTTGGGGAAGCTTTCGTTAATGGCTTGAAACAGCGCATAAAGCGATGCCCAATGTTAGCATTGCTTATGTATATCATCGGGCAAATAAAAACCTTTTTGGCGCAGGGATTTCACAAGTTAATCCGCGCTTTTGGCTTGTTGAATAACTTAAATAAGAAGCCGGCAAACATAAGGAAATAATTATTATAAGGGGGCCGGATAGAAATCCGGCCCCGTTTTACTTTCCAATATCCTATGAGAAAACCTGTTAACCCGTTGTTATTTCGCATGCCCGATCAAAGTGGCTTGCCTTGCACAAAACAAAAGTATTACAGATTTGAATAATCATTTAAGCACGTTTAGCAACCGGCAGATTTGATTAAGTAAACGGCAATCAGCTATTACAGCATTCTTCTTTTATACAATGAAATTGCACCCTAAGGGGTAATTTAAGTTGATTGATAACAGAATAAATTAGCTGGTAATTTTGGGACATCCCCATTTTTCGGGGAAAAATTGATGATGTTTTCAATCCAAAAATTAATAATTATCACTTAGCTTGATTGCTTGAAAAATTATCAATTGTCAACTGGCAATATCAATTTTCAATCCCTTAATTTTGCTTTATGACAACAGAACAATTGAAGGATATGAGAGACCGTGTGTTGGTCTTGAGGAGGTTTCTTTGACGTCGCTAGCAGAGAAGCTAAAATAAATAACGACAAACAACTCACGCTTTCACCGGGTTTTTGGGATGATAATGCCCGGGCAACTACCATTTTAAAAGAAACCAAAGTAAATGAGTATTGGGTGAAGATGTACCACGATGTGGAATCGATGGTGGATGATTTTGCCGTATTGTTTGACTTTTGGAAGGAAGGAGAAGCCAGCGAGGAAGAGGTGAAAGAAGCTTACGCCGGCGCAAATGCCGCCATTGATGAAGCAGAGTTCAAAAGCACGCTCAATGAACCGGCAGATGCGCTTCCGGCCGTTTTGCAGATCAACAGCGGGGCAGGTGGCACAGAGAGCCAGGACTGGGCCGAAATGCTGGCACGCATGTATCGCATGTATGGAGAAAAGCAGGGTTGGCTGGTGAGCGACCTGGATTGGCAATGGGGGGATGGAGCTGGTATTAAAACATGTACATTCCAGTTTGATGGCCCCTTTGCATATGGTTTTTTAAAAGCAGAAAGCGGGGTTCACCGGCTTGTTCGAATCAGTCCTTTTGATAGTAATGCCAGGCGACATACTTCTTTTGCCAGCGTATATGTTTACCCTTTAATAGATGATACGATTGAGATCGCAGTAAATCCCGCTGATGTGGACTGGGCATTTTTCAGAAGCGGCGGCAGCGGAGGACAAAATGTAAACAAAGTAGAAACAGCAGTGAGGCTTACACATCGGCCCAGTGGTATTATAGTTGAATGCCAGCAGGCCAGAACACAGGGAGAAAACAGGGAAAAGGCGATGGCGATGTTAAAAAGCCGGTTATACGAAGAGGAGATGCGTAAGCGGCAGGCGGCGTTGGACCTTACTAACTCTTCCAAGAAAAAAATAGAGTGGGGAAGCCAGATACGTTCCTATGTTTTTCATCCGTATAAGATGATCAAGGATCACCGGACGGATTATGAAGTTGGAAATGTAGGGCCCGTAATGGATGGGGAACTGGACGGGTTTATTAAGGCATATTTAATGAGTGAAAAGGAAAATTTGCAAATGTGAAATTTGGAAAATTGGAAATATGAAATAGCTATATTCCTGTAGTCGTAAAACGGAGAGAAAAAATATCGATGCTTTATAAAACTTGTATTTAATTTTAAAATTCAAAGAAATGAAAAAATACATTTTATCCATTATTATACTTCCCATTTTATTCGCCTGCAACGATTCTAAAACGCCTGTTAGTGAAAAGGCATTACCCATCACTGATTCATCACCGGTGAAAGCGGATTCAATAAAAACAATAAAAGCAGATATCAGCCTGGGTATTGGATTAACTCTGGAAGAAATGATGGATGATAGTGTATTCAGCGATGGCAGCAAACCTACTACATGGGAAGTTGCCGGTATTACGGATGTTAAAGGGTTCAAATTATTTCTAAAGAAGCTGCAATTACTTGTGCTGAATAACGACAGGGAGCAGGTGGCCAAACTAATCAGGTATCCGCTTGGCAGATCCATCAAAACTGAAAAGGATCTTATAAAAAATTACGACAGGATCTTTACAAAAGATGCCAAATTATCCATTGCAAAGATCAACTTCAGCCAGATATTCAGAAATAATAAAGGTGTAATGAGTGAGGATGGAAAAGTATGGTTTTCACAGGAAGGCAAAGAGTTTAGAATTATTGCAGTAAACAATTAAGGGAGGGTGTTGGATATGTAGGGTAAAAGGGCAAATAAGGTATATCAAGTAAAAAAAGAATATGCAATACGGAGATTTTTATTACCCGATTCCGGTAAATGAGCCGGTATTGAATTATGGGCCGGGCAGCAAGGAAAAAGAAGCTTTGAAAAAAGTGCTGAATGAATTGAAAAGTGAAAGAGTAGATATACCAATGTATATCGGTAGCGAAGAAGTGCGGACCGGTAACAGGAAAGAATTAAGGCCACCACATGAGCACAGGCATTTGCTGGGTCATTATCATGAAGGAGGAGCCGGTCATGTTAAACAGGCTATTGCTGCGGCACTAAAGGCAAAGGAAAAATGGGCGGGTATGAGTTGGGAAAACAGAGCGAATATATTTTTAAAAGCTGCGGATCTGCTTGCAACCAAATACCGGCCGTATATAGTGGCCAGTACGATGCTGGGTCAGAGTAAAAATCCTTACCAGGCAGAAATTGATGCTGCCTGTGAACTGATAGATTTCCTCCGGTTCAATGTACATTTTTTAAGTGAAATTTATCGCCAGCAGCCCATCAGTAGTGCAGGTATGAATAACAGGGTAGAGTACCGGCCCCTGGAAGGATTTGTCCTGGCTATTACTCCATTCAATTTCACAGCCATCGGTGGTAACCTGCCTACCAGTGCCGCCATGTGTGGTAATACGGTAGTTTGGAAATGTGCTCATACCCAGGTTTACAGTGCCCAGGTATTCATGCGTATTTTACAGGAGGCCGGGTTGCCTGGCGGTGTTATCAACCTGGTGTTTGCAGACGGGCCCGTTTTGGGAGAAATTTGTTTTAGCCATCCCCTTTTTGCAGGGGTCCATTTTACCGGCAGTACGGGCGTTTTTAACTTTATGTGGAAAACGATCGGAGCCAATGCCGGCATTTATAAATCTTACCCGCGCATCGTGGGTGAAACGGGCGGGAAGGATTTTGTAATTGCGCATAAAACTGCCAATCCGGATGTGGTGGTTGCTGCATTGATAAGGGGAGCATTCGAATACCAGGGGCAAAAATGTTCCGCGGCTTCCCGCGCATATATTCCTTCAAATTTAGCAGCGGAAGTAAAAAAGAAACTGGTAGCCGGATTAAAAACTATCAGGATGGGCAGCGTGGAAGATTTTACCAATTTTATCAATGCGGTAATTGATGAAAAGAGTTTTGATAAACTGGAAGCTTATATCAGGGATGCAGGGAAAAAGGGAAGCAACGCTAAAATACTGGCTGGCGGCAGGTGTGACAAATCCAGGGGTTTTTTTATTGAGCCAACTGTTATTGAAACCACCGATCCAAAATATGTTACCATGTGCGAAGAGCTTTTTGGCCCTGTTCTTACGCTTTTTGTGTACGATGAAAATAAATTTGAAGAGGCTTTGAAATTAGTTGACAGTACATCCCCCTATGCATTAACAGGGGCAGTGATCGCTCAGGACAGGTATGCATTGGAACTGGCAACCAATAAATTACGTTATAGTGCTGGCAATTTTTATATCAACGATAAGCCCACCGGCGCCGTAGTAGGGCAACAACCCTTTGGTGGCGCCAGGGCAAGCGGAACCAATGATAAGGCTGGCAGCATTTTAAATTTGTATCGCTGGTTAAGTGCCCGAACCATTAAAGAAACTTTTTCACCGGTTACAGATTACAGGTATCCGTTTATGATGGAAAAGTAGGGGGTGTTGGAATATTAGGATGCCGGATGCCGGATACTTCAATATCATCTTCAATACCTATTTTTTTGGATCGTTGACGCTTACCATCGCCAGGGAGTTGAAAGATACCTTATTTGCAGGAACCTCCATTGGGTAATTAACACCCTTAACTTCCGTATAAAATTCAACGCCCAATACCAGGAACAACGGAAGACTGCTATTTGCTGCCACAGTATTTGCAAAATCTATTGCTGTAGTAGCTGTATTATCCCATGCAATCAGGTCACTCTTTTGCGTGCTTACTTCAAAGGTTTTATTTTTAAAATCAATAGCGGCGCCGGAGGTTATTATTTTGAAATGAGTACTGCCTCTTTTCCGGGCCACCATGTTAACAGGAATAAAAGAAGGAATACTCACATTCAATGTTCCGGCCTTCCTGTCTATTATTGCGGTGAAGGGTGCTAATAAAGTATCTTCCAGCTTATTTCGAATGTTAAAATCAAAACCTTCCAAAAGTTCTAATTTACCATCAATAAAAGTACGTTTTCCACGCGGATGGGTGAAATCTGCCTGTTTCACTTTTATCAATCTTCCTACAAGCCGCCCCGAAACCCGGTTATCGGAAATATTATGCGATAAATTCATAAATGCCACCCGAATCAATTTACCCACTTTCGAAATATTTATAAATTCTTCGTTGGTGTCACGTCTTCCCTGAAATCTCGGGTCTGTTCCATTAATGTCCTGATCTCCACCGCTTGCCTGGCGAGCCAGGAAACCATCCTGTGTTTTGTAAAATGTGATCCCCCCGATCGTACCTAACAGTTTAATAAGTCCAATTTGCTTTGCCATTTTTTTAAAATTTAAAGATGAATGTTTTTGCAATTAAAGGAGGATTAATCGCATGACTTAGATTCCTTTCGATTTTTGCAATTATCAATGCAATTTTAGAATGAAAGTGTCAAATACCAACGCAATGGCGTTGAAAACGGTGATTTACGTATGAAAACGGTGAAAAACGTACCCTAATTTGTACGAAAGTTTTTACCATATAGCCCGCCCTTAGAGAATGAGGCCTGAATATTTATAGCCAAAACCAGGGAAAAGTATTATTCCGGAGGAAGGTGTGATGATATGAAAGGGCTTTTGTTGTTCAATCGGCATTCTATAAACTTTACATTGCAGGGGAGTCGCCCGGGAATTGATACTGAGCAATAAGTATGAATTCCGCTTGTCCGTGGCGGTGATTCAATTCCTGCCGCCGGTTGATTGCGTTCTTTTAAAGATTGATTTCTTTAATCTGCCTTGTCTCTTCACTAAAATCGGAATAGCGGATCCACTTTGGCTCAACGCAGAAGTAGGCAATGGTTTTCCAATCTGTATTTATAACATTCTTTTCAGGAAATATTTCAAAATATGTCTGTAATAATTTGTTCCGTTCATCGGTTTCCGGAATTTTTGCTGTACCCTCGTATTGAACTGTCTTCTCGTTGTCCCAGCCGATAACGAAAGAAATATTTGGATTCAGGAGGATGTTCTTATATTTTCTGGTGTCGGAAAGGGTGTCAAATATTATTTTCAAATCCTGGGTTACGGCTATTCCAACATAGGCTGATTCAGGAACATTGCCTGGCGAAACAGTCGACAAAACTCCGAATTTATGTTGCCGGATAAAGTCGAATAGAAATTCCTTTGTCATGGTTCAATTGATTTTTATGATCTTGCATTTAAGTGTTTGCCACCAAACGAGCCGCTGCCACTGCCGGCGAGAAATTTATTGGAGTAATAGATCCTTTGGAACTGCTGCACAATAATATTTTAAAAGTTGAAGATAACAACAATAAGCCAGTTAAATATTCCTCCGCCGGATCCTGTTGATGATGGTTTAGTCAATATCGCGGGTTCATTTGTTCATAAATTTTGGTATATTAATTGAAATTAGTCTTTAATTTTTTTCTTACTCACCCGGGTAGAGTTTCTTGTTATGTTCAATCGAATTTTTCACCATTTTGGCTAATATACCAGTGTCAATGTCTTCGAGTTTTTGAATATAAATACAACCTTTTCCCGTTTTATATTTTCCAAATTCCGATAGCAATTCTTCTCTTTTGTCGAAGTTAGCTGAAAGATATAGAGCAATAGCATTTGCCCTTGACGCAATTCCGGCAAGTGGGGCACTCCCTTCCCGTCCGCTTTCATATTTGTAATGATAAATACCAAAACCTACAATACCTGTTCCCCACATTTTTGGTTCAAGTCCTGTATGTTCAGTTATTAAATCAAATATTGCTGAACAGTCTTTTCGTCTTTTTTCATCTTTTATTGTCATCAAAAAGCCGGCAACACTTTCCTGCGTTTCGATCGTTTTATTTTTTGCCATAATATTATTTTACTTTCTCTTTTTTAAATACTGAAAGAATGCAATTAATCGGATATGGTTTTATTTTTACAATTTATGAAGAATCCCTGGTGATTCGCATTTTGATTATAGATATTAGTTCGCATTTTTTTGAATAAAAAAGCCGGCATACTACCTGGGAAAACTTTCTCTCATTGCAATTTTTACGATTGTTTCATATTCTTTTAGTTCTGCGGCATTTGGCGGCAAACCTATTAAACAATGAATTTGTCCCGCGAAGCATTTGTCCCAGACCTTAACGCCAAATCTTCTTAATTTAGCTGCATACAAAGCACCGTCATCCCTAAGCGGGTCAAATTCAGCATTAATAATTACCGCCGGGGGCAGGCCCTTCAAATCTTCCGTGAGAATAGGTGATACTTCCGGATTCCTGTATTCGCCAGGGGCATAAGTTTCTATAGCAAAATAGCAGGCTGCCTTTGTTTGAAAATACCCTTTGGCATTTTCCTGGTAGGAGGCTGATGTTTCCATATTTTGAGGGCTGCAATCTACAGGAAGCCCATTCATTATTTGAAGTTTTATTTTATTACTGATGCCCTCTTTTTTTGCTTTTTGAGTCACCACGGCCACTAAGTTTGCACCTGCGCTATTTCCTGTTAATGCAATTCGGCCGGTATCGCCACCAAATTCGCTGCCATGTTCTGCAATCCATTTAAAGGCATTGTAACTGTCAT
>JBDTWP010000083.1:0-19484 GCA_040006615.1 Ferruginibacter sp. | reverse complement strand
TGTCATTAAAGGTTGTCAATAATTTCTCAATGCGGCGTATTTCAAGAATTGCAGCATCTATTCTTACATCAGCCCAGTTTTTATCGTCTGCAACCACGCTAATTTCGAACAGGTTACCCATAAGTTTGATGCCCCGTTTAAAAACCTGTTTTTGCCCTAAAGCGTTATTTATCATGATCGATACTAAATTGTTTATCTTCCGGAAACTTACCTGTAGTGCCTTTTGGATGACCTTCCCATTCTTTTATTGATTTCCGTTTTCTTCGGGTAAAAGGGTTAGTGGAAGACTTCCCTTGGAATTATATTTATCCGCGATGGCTTCATTTATCTTTTGCTGCTCCACCGGTAACTGGGTTTTTTTAAAACATGGAAAATCTGTATTTACCAGTATGAGATTTGTTGACGCCAACATTTGAAAGGCCTCACCTTTGAAAATCTCCCGATGCAGTTTTGAGCGGGGAGCACACCAGTCTTAACCCGAAAAACTTAGTAAGATGTGCTTGTGTCCTTTCTTTGCTATGTCTTTCGCGTTCTCTGTATTATAGTGCCGGCTTATGAATGAGATGCAAAAAAATGTAAGAAAAATAATTGCTGTATATTTCACGATTAGTCGTTGCATTGCCGGGAAGAATTGATTTCGGTGTAATGAAAACTTAATCGTATATGTAGGATCGATAATTATAAAATTTAATAAAGGATCTTAATAACGCTGAAATTATTTTAAAATTATGTGCCGTGAAGTTAAGGGATGGTTAACAAGACTAAGCGGACTAATTAAAAATAATGTTTTAACACCAATTTGAGAATTGAAATTGAACTCGGGATGTTTACCAGGGAAAGAAAAGCAAAAGAGATCGGTATCCGTAAAATATTGGGCGCAAGCGTAACGGATATTACAAGCAGCAACGATAAATGAAACGGAAACGCTTATTTCTCGAAAAGAACTTACGGTTATATATATTTAAAAACGGCCTGCCTGAAAGTTGCCAGAACGATTAGTGATGCAAATTCAAAGAAATCATAATAAAATATTTCCCTGGCTCCATATTGTAAATATCCTTTTGCTGCAAAAAAAAATTGTGGATTTCAGATTATATCAGTAACCTTTGACAGGCCAAATTCCATTGCCATGATGCGTAAAAAGGTAATCCTCTTTTTGTTCATTTCTACTGCATTAGCCTTTAATGCTTGTAGCAGAAAATCAAAAAATAAATTAGTACCGAAAGGTGAATCTTATTTATCATTTACCGGTAATGGTGCGTGGTGTTGGTTTTCAGACCCCAGGGCTATTTATTTTAAAGGGCAGCATAGCAGAACTTATGCGGGATGGGTAGATAGTCTTGGCAATATAATGGTTGGTTTTTATGACCACGATCTGAAACGCACTGAGACGAAATTATTGCATAAAAACCTGGAGAAAGATGATCATGATAACCCCGGTTTATTTATTGATAGGCAGGGTAGAGTGATGGTCTTTTATTCAAAACATGCAAGCCCCCAGCCTATTTACCTTTTGAAAGGAAAGATTGCAGAAGATATCTCTGAATGGGAAACACCAGATACATTAAATTTAAATGACACAATTGCATACCCGGGATTTTCTAACACGTATACCTATACAAATATTTGCCAGTTAGCGGACGAAAAAGACAACTTATATCTCTTTTGGCGGGGCACAGATTTCAAGCCTGATTTTTCCGTTTCGAATGACAGCGGAAAAAGTTGGAGCCCCGGCAAAATATTAATTCTTCCGGAAAGAATTTACAAAGACAGGCGCCCCTATTTAAAAGTAGCCTCAAACAACAAAGATGTGATCCATTTTGCATTTACAGACGGGCATCCTAATGTTGAACGAACAAACTCTATCTACTATGCAAAATATCGCAACGGTGCATTATACAAAGCCAATGGTGCAAAGATAGCTGATTGGTCTGCCTTGCCCATACAACCTAAAAGTGCTGATATCGTTTATGACGCCGCAAAATCAAATGAAAAGGCCTGGATATGGGATGTTGCGGAAAATAAAGGAGGCGATCCGGTAATGGTATATTCCCGGTTTCCCAATGATAGCAACCATGTCTATTACTATAGTGTTTGGGACAATGATAAATGGAATAATTATAAACTGGTAAATTCCGGACCCTGGTTTCCACAAACGCCTAAAGGAGAAACTGAACCTGAGCCTAATTATTCAGGCGGCATCGTTTTAGACCATGAAGATCCTTCCATAGTATATTTATCAAGATTAAAAAATAAAAAGTTTGAAATAGAAAAATGGTCAACACCCAACAAAGGAAAGGATTGGGTTACTGAGGAAGTAACCAGCAATTCTGAATATAATAATGTACGCCCATTCGTGATCCGGAATTATTCCGGGCAGGATTCTCTGAAGGTATTGTGGATGAATGTTAAAAGATACATTCATTATACGGATTATCAGACTTCGATTAAAATGAATATCAGGTAAATGTTCTAAGTCGATCTTTTAAAAATCTCCCATAAATTTATAAATATGATTGAAGAATTTGAATTGAACGAAACGCTGTCTTTCCTGACCCCAAACTTATCCGGGACATTAATAATTAAATTATGAAAGTAAATTCCTACGCAATCAACGCTTGTTCCGCAATTCCAGGCTCAAACTATTTCAAAAAGATTTTATTCCTTCTTATTTTGCCCGGGCAGTTATTTTTTTTGCACGGCAGTCTATATAGCCAGGTTGAGAAGACCGGGGCAAATGTGGTTAATGCCAATATCATTTCCTCTGAAACTTTAAGTGTTTGGGCAGCACCAGCCGAGCAAAAGATACGCCCGGATGATAGGATAGAATCTGAGAACCTCATTTGGTCAAATGCAAAGAAAAAAATTACTGTTGCCGGTTCCGGTAATGAACACGTTCCGTTTCAGGTGGTGATAACGAACCCTATTCCCCCTGGCAAAAAACCTGTACCCACAGGCGGTTTTTTTATCAAATGCGCTGGCCTTAAGAATAAGGACGGAATGATCATTTCAGAAGCCCGGGTGAGTTTTTATCTTGAGCATTACATTATGCTTTATGGAAAATCCGGTCCCATAGGGGCAACAGGATATTGGCCGGATGCATTAGCGCCTCTCAGGGAGCCATTTAATATGGCTGCGCAATATTCTGTGATTCGTAATCGCCCTGTATGGGTTGATATTTCAATTCCAGCATCAACACCGGCTGGAATTTACTCAGGCACCATCACTGTTACAAAAGATAATAAGACAGTTGAAGCAATTAACCTGGAAGTACAGGTTTACAACTTCTCCCTGCCTGACAAAACACACCTGATTACTTATATGAATGTGTCAAAAGGATCCCTGGCACGGTTCTATCATAAAGACGCATCCTCTCCTGAAATAGATAAATTGACTCAAACCTACTATGACTTTCTTTATAAACATCGTATGGAACCGTGGTTTAATGACCAGCTTGAGCCGAAAATAGTAGTGAACGGGGAAAAGGTGGAAGTAAATTTTGACGATGCGAGGTATGAGTATTTCCTGGATAAATTAAAAAGCAAACGGGTGCTGCTGGAAGCATATCCTTCTGAGCTTAAAAAGCAAATGAAAGACCAGGAATTCTCTAAAGAATTTA
The DNA here is from genome assembly GCA_040006615.1 of Ferruginibacter sp. Classification (GTDB taxonomy): domain Bacteria; phylum Bacteroidota; class Bacteroidia; order Chitinophagales; family Chitinophagaceae; genus Ferruginibacter. The sequence goes on along the minus strand of JBDTWP010000083.1, from coordinate 15,865 downwards.
CCAGTAAAGTGAAGTCTTATTTATCCCAGGTTGAAATCTATTTTGAGAAGCATGGATGGAAGGACAGGCTCGTACTCAACAGCCCGATTGATGAACCGAATACCAAAGAAGACTATCAGGCAACGCGTTGGTGGGCGGATCTTGTACACCAGGCCTCGCCAACAATTCCTTTTTTAGCAACCGAGTCTCCGGTAACAGATAATCCCGATTGGGGTGATTTGAAAGGAAGGGTAAATAACTATTCTATTCACGGAAATGCCCTGAATAACATGAAGGTTAAGCAGGCGATTAAAGAAGAGCAAACTAAAGGAGGAGAAATGACCTGGTATATATCCTGCGACCAGGCTTATCCGCAGCCCAACTTCTTCATTGATGCCCCGGCCATGGATCCGGTTATGGTTCCCTGGATTACTGCGCGGTATAACATGGCTGGCATTCTTTATTGGGCCTGCAATTTCTGGTCAGAGACGCCGAATCCATGGCTTGATGCCGTGACTTTTATTTCCGGATTTGTATGCAGTGATGGGTATGTGTTGAACGGTGAAGGTTCTTTCTTTTACCCCGGAGATTTCACAAAACGTTACACGGGTCAACCGGACCTGGATGGTCCTGTTTCTTCCCTGAGATTTGAACTTCTTAGAGAAGGAATTGAAGATTATGAATACATAAATATGCTCCGGGATATCGGGGAGAGTAAATTTGCCGACTCAATTGTGCACAGTATCGTGATCGATGTGAGCACATTTTCCCGTAACCTGGAAGACCTTTATGCAGCCCGTAAGGCTATGGCACAGCGATTGGAAAAGCCGGACCGCTAAGTAGATTACCGGCTGGCTTCCATTTTGTCGGTCCATTCTACTCACCAGCACCAAAAAGTCTTATCCTATTGCACTTAATTGAAAATTACCTGGCCGGTAATCTATGCGGCTTTCAATGATCCCATTAACCGCTTTCATCCACTTTGCTTCGCCTGAATTTCCAATTGCATGATTTCCGTCACTGTCAAAATGATCGTCTTCACCGTTACGAATATCAGTCAATAGTGAAACGCCTCTGTGAGGATGTGCTCCGGTTCCATTTACTTTTTTAATTGGTTCGCCCGGTGAATGTTTTGCAGGCAGCAGATGGCCTGGAAATTCAGGATATTTTTTGGAAAAATCGTCATAGCGCTTTTCAGCGGGCAAACTAATGAAAGCGTTCAGTCTTTTTTGAGCAGCCATGGAATAATTTCCCAATAACTTTTTTTCTTCTTGCTTTAATAATTTCAAAAACAGCGCAAGCGTTTGCGTTAGCGGCTGATGAATTCTATACAAATATATGTTGTAATTTTATGAGCAATTATATCCGAAAACTAAATCAATTATACTTATGAAAAAAATAGCGCCACTTTGTATAGGCCTCATCATTCTTTTACTTGCTGCTCAGGCAAATGCCCAGGAAAGGATAATAACCGGGGCCATTACTTCAAATGAAAACGGTTCACCTCTTGGCAGTGTTACCGTGTTAGTAAAAAACACAAAGATTAGCACCATCACAAAAAATGACGGCACTTACACGATTAAGGTACCAACAGGTAGTACTACCCTTGTTTTTACTTCTGTAGGGTATGCTCCTTTGGAGGCAACTATTACTAACAGCGGAACAGTTAATGCTTCATTAATCATTCAAAATAAAGCGCTTGATGAAGTGGTAGTCGTTGGTTATGGTACCCAAAGAAAAAGAGATCTTACAGGGGCCATTTCATCTGTAAAAGCCGGCGACCTTGTTTTATCAGGAGGGCCTGATATTGGTAACATGCTTAAGGGAAAAGCTGCAGGCTTAATGATTAGGCAAAACAGTGCCCAGCCCGGAGGAGGCCTGGATATCCTGATAAGAGGAGCAGGTTCTATTAATGCAAGTAATGATCCCTTGATTGTAATTGACGGGTTTCCAATTTCAGATTTGCAACAACCGGAAACCGGCGGAAGGTACCAGGCAGGCACGCAGAGCATTCTAAATTCATTTAATCCAAATGATATTGAATCAATTGATGTATTAAAAGATGCAAGTGCTACTTCTATTTATGGATCACGGGCTGCCAATGGAGTAATTTTAATTACTACCAAAAGAGGAAGCGGGACTGATGGTATTCCAATTGTACAATACTCTACAAACTTCTCGTTTCAAAAATATAATAACCAGTTCGATGTTTTTCCATTAAATGAGTGGATGCAGGTACGCAACGAAGCAGCTTGGGAACAATGGAATTTTGACAATAATGTTATCCCGTATGGAACACGAACGCTTGCAGAAGCAGTGGCAAATCCTGTTGGAGCCGCTTTTCATAAACTCTATACCCAGAATGCCATTAATAATGTTGGAAGAGGCACTGACTGGTTTGACCTGGTTGCCAGGGATGGAGCTACCCAACAGCATAACTTATCTGTCGCCGGTGGAAGCAAAGGAACCAGGTATCTTTTGTCAGGAAACTATTATAATCAGGATGGGATAGTTAAAAACTCAGGATTTAAAAGAATTACTATACGGGCAAATATAGACCAGCAAATAAATAAATTTGTTAAGCTTGGCATTAATCTTACAGCCAGCCGTATCAATAATTCAAACAGCCAGCTCGGAGCGGATCGATATGAAAACTCCGGTGTCATCAGGGCAGCACTACAACAGGGCCCGCATATTAAAGCTATAGATGAAAATGGCAATTATCCGCTAAATCCGCAATTGGCAACGCAACCCAATCCATATTCACTATTAACCATTACGGATAAAGGAAGGGTTGAAAGAATGTTATTCAATTCTTTCCTGGATATTACCCCGGTTAAAGGTCTGTTGATAAAACTTAAAGCGGGTATTGATCGCGGGTTGACAAACAGATGGAATTATTGGCCCAGAACTACATTGCATGGAGCGGCACTGCATGGAAGAGCGTCCATTGCCGATAATGATGTGAACGATTATTTATTGGAAGGAACAGCAAATTATACAAAGACAGTGGGAGATGCGCATAATTTCAACCTGCTGGTGGGAGTTTCAGAACAAAAAACAAATCGTGATCTTAATAACCAGTCAAACACCGGTTTTATAACAGATGCCTTTTTATGGAATAACCTGAACGCAGGGAGTGGCACTAAAGTTGTAAATTCTTCACGCCAGGAGAATATGATCGCTTCTTATTTTGGGCGATTAAATTACAACTACAAAGAACGGTACCTGCTTACCGCTACCGTTCGTACAGATGGTGCAAGTGTTTTCTCAAGGAATCACAAATGGGGTACTTTTCCCTCTGTAGCCGTCGGATGGAATATTGCTGAGGAACCATTTTTTGCGAAACTGACTAATGCTGTCCCTCAGCTTAAAATCAGGCTCAGCTATGGACAAACAGGTAACGCATCAATTGGTAGCAACGCTTTTGCTGCTTATAATGCATATCCCGCCTGGCTCTCAGGTAATGATGTTATTGACATCGGGGTTTCCCTTGGAAGGTTGGAAAATCCCGATCTGAAATGGGAAACAACTACTGAAATGAACCTTGGTCTCGACTATTCAATCTTTAAAGGTAAGGTTAGCGGATCAATCGAGATTTATAATAAAGTGATATCAGACCTCCTAGCCACAAAGCCTCTTAATTCATACAATGTTGTAAACCAGGTAATAGCCAATATCGGAGAGACGCAAAGCAAAGGATTTGAAGTGACGATTAATACACTAAACGTTGATAAGAAAGACTTTCAATGGAGAACTATATTTACCATTTCAATGTTTAAGGATACCTGGAGAAAGAGGGCTGACGACTGGAAGCCCGCGGTTTATGAGAACGCTACTGATCCAATAAGGGCGATGTATTCAAGGGTGTCTGATGGTATTATGCAGATAGGAGATAAGGTGCCTTCGCAACCTGAGCTCAGGCCAGGCATGATTAAAATAAAAGATATTAATGGTTATTCCCGTGATAATAATGGCAATCCTGTAGTTGATGCAAACGGGCGGTTTCTAAGAACTGGAGCGCCTGACGGAATAATTGATGATGCCGATACAAGGCTTCTGGGCACCATCGATCCAAAATTAATTGCAGGGTTTACAAACATAATAAACTATAAAAATTTCGTTCTCAACTTTGATTTCAACGGGCTATTTGGCAGAAGGATTGCGGATCCAAATTATACAGAATATGGAATTAGTGCTGAACCCATTTATACCTATGGACACAATGCCCTGAGAACAGTTAAGGAAAGATGGACTCCGGAGAATCCTTCTACCACTCATCCCAGTTCCTACTATGGATGGTCACCCTACGGTGTCGGAGAATTCTTTTTGCAAAAGGCCTGGTTCTTCAGGTTACAGAATGTATCCCTGGGATATAACCTCCCGAAAAAATGGGTGGAAAAAGTATTTTCAGGAGTCCGGCTGCATGTTGATGCACAAAATCTTTTTGTTATTACTCCATATACGGGTGTAGACCCCGAAACAGATTCCTATACTGCTGCTTACCCCAATATCAAAACTTATACGGTGGGCGCAAATTTCACTTTCAAATAAAATAATTACAATAAAAATAAAAGTTATGAGAAGACGATCATTATATATAGCGTTGCTAATAGTCCTCGGTAGTTGCACCAAAGACCTGGTGTCTATTGATTACTCTGAAATTAATCCTGCTATTTTCCCGAAGTCGGAAGCGGATGTGGAAGCGATGGTAAATGCTTGTTACTACCCGCTCAGGGGAGCGTGGTGGGACGGTATCAACACGACTTCTGAAAGAGGATTGATGTTTGCATGTGACGCTACTACTGAAATTCTTTCAGGTAAATATGATATTCAGCAATACGGGCATTTGCTCAACTATACGCCAACAAGCGAGCAGGCTACCTATTTCTATGACTGGTTTTATAATAAGATCAGCCTGATGACTATGACAATTGATTTGATTACTGAATCACAGGTAAGTGAAGAAGTAAAAAAGAAAGCAATTGCTGAGGTGAGGTGTGCAAGGGGGCTTTTGGCTTACGACTTGTTCGACCTGTATGGGCCAATTGTTGTTGCACCTATTGAAGTGCTGAAGAAACCCCTTGAAGAAAACCCGCTGGCAAGACTCACACATGAGGAAATGGTCACATTTATTGAAGATGACCTGACTGCAGCAGCAGAAATACTCCCTGGTCCGGACGGGGCGGAGTATGGAAGATTTAGTAAGGCATTGGCAAAAATGATTGACATCAGGTTAAACCTTCATGAGAAAAAATGGGACAAGGTCAAGGCACTTTGCGATGACATTATTAATTACAATCATTTTTCACTCGATCCCGACTATCCGGGCATGTGGGATCTTGAAGGAGCAAAGAACAGCCATGAAGTTATTTGGGCCATTCCATGTGATTATGCGGGAACAAGTGAAAATCAATGGCAATTGATGGTACTCCCTGAAAACTATTCTCCTTCGGGTGGATGGGCAACAGTGCAAAGTACCTGGTGGTTTTACGACACATTTGAAGATGCGGATACAAGGAAAACTATGTTAATTGCTGAATACACTGGCACCGACGGAGTGGTTTATAACAGGAGTAACCCGGGAACAAATATGGACCTTGGCCCGATTCCGTTGAAAATAAATTTTGATCTGGCAAGAGCTGAATTGACAACAGTTGATATAATTCAGTATAGGTATGCTGATGTTCTTTTATCAAAGGCCGAAGCCATAGCAAACGGTAGCGCACCCAACGCTGAAGCAATAGAACTGGTAAATGTGGTTCGTAGAAGAGCTGGCCTGGATGATATAAAGTTATCGGATTACAGTTCCCGGGATGCATTTAATAACATGATGCTGACCGAAAGGAGCCATGAATACTGGTGTGAAAACGGCCAATATCGTTCTGATCTTATCCGGCATGGCAAATTAGTGGAACGTTGCAGGCAGCTCACCGGGTCTACCTATGCTAATGATTATAAAGTAGTGTTTCCCTTTTCGTTAAAAACAGTTAGCGAAGGAAAAGGAAAATTTATTCAAAATCCCGGTTACAATTAAGTGATCAGAATATTTGAAAGATTAACACCTTTGTTTGATATATATCTTGACTTTTCAGATTTTGATGTATTAATCAGGATAACGATGCTGGGTAAAACAACTTCATTGAGAGCATATAAATAGTAGCATATAAGTCGGATGACAAAAAGATAAATTGCATAGCATGAAATTAAATAGATTTTTGGGAATAGTTATAATACCTGTTTTTCTCTGTTGTTGTTTTACTTGCGCAAAAAGCAAAACAGGTGGCAAAACTGATCCTGTAAAAGAAATACATTACGAACAGTCTAATGATATTTTTCCAAATCCTGAAAGGGGATTCATCCACAACCTGGAAATTCATTCTGAAGGAAATCCATTAAACCCGGCAATGCTGGCAGCGCTTAAAAATGAAAACGTATCAATGATTCTCAGGCTGTACTATCTAGAGAATTTTAAAGATAAGCTGATTAATATTGCTGAACTTTCCTTGATCAGATCCGATATGCAAAAATTGCGTGATGCAGGTGTGAAATGTGTATTGCGTTTCGCTTATACCGATGATATGAGCGGTACCGATGCACCATTTTCAATCATTAGTCAACATCTTGATCAGCTTAAACCCATTTTCGAAGAAAATAAAGATGTAATAGCCTTTGTTCAGGCAGGATTAATTGGCGCATGGGGTGAGTGGCACAGTTCAAGTAACGGCCTGGCAACTGTTGATAATGAAAGAAAAGTGTTGGATAAACTGTTAAGTGTTTTGCCGGCAGAAATCATGGTTCAGGTAAGAACACCCGGACAGAAGCAACAGATTTTTAACACCACCCTACCTGTATCGTCTGCGATTGCTTATTCAAGTGAAAAGATCGCCCGGGTAGGTCATCATAATGATTGCTTTATGGCAAGTGCAGATGATTATGGCACCTATACCAATGTCCAGGCGGATAAGGAATACATAAGTAATGAGGGATTGTTCGTGCCGACCGGGGGTGAAACATGTCCTCCTGATCCACCAGGCAGTACACCCACCTGTACAGTAGCCACATCAACAATGAAACAGCTTAGATGGACATACCTGAATCTTGATTGGTATAAGCCTACAATAAATGCATGGAAAGCTGCAGGTTGTTTTGAGGAGTTACAAAGAAACTTAGGCTACCGCTTAGCACTTGAAATTGCAAGCTTTCCCGATCAGATTTCGGTAAACCAGGAACTCATGATCAACATTAAAATGAACAATAAAGGATACGCACCCCTGTATAATCACAAAATCACAACACTCGTTTTAAAAAATAAAACTTCAGGTGAAATACGTGAGATTGAACTGCCTGTTGATCTGCGTGAATGTAAACCACTCGCTGAATTTAAGATTGATAAAATAGTAAAAACAACAGGAATTCCTCAGGGTGATTATGAACTCTATCTTAAGATTGCCGATAATTCAGACAATCTGAAAAACAGAAGTGAATACTCAGTGAGGCTGGCCAATTCAAATGTTTGGGTGGAGGAAAATGGAGGAATGAATAACTTACAACACCAGCTAAAAATCGGTGATTGAGTAATATCTAAATTATGTATATGAAAAAAAATATTTTGATCGTATTGTGCACGTTCGCTGCAATGCTCCCGAATCTATCTTGCAAAAAAGAAAAAAATAAAACAAGTGGTTTAAAAGCCGTATTCAGTTATGTCGCTGATGGATTTAAAGTGAACTTCACGGATTATTCTACAAATGCGAAAGAATATCTGTGGGAATTTGGCGATACCAGTAGTTCAACACTTGCAAATCCGATTCACGTTTATCATAGCAAGGGCGAATTTCTTGCAAAATTAACCGTTACAAATGGCCAGGAAACGAACACTTTTATTGACACTGTTTTTGTAGCCGGGCCCAACATTAAAATTGACGGTGATTTTACCGATTGGACTTATATAGATTTTTCTAATGTTAATGAAGCAGGTAGTGGAGGTACCCTTCTTGGTGTGAAAACATTTGCCTCAGCAGGCAGCCTGAATTTTTACCTGGAAGGCACGGCAGATTTTAATCTTGCCGTGATGGATATGTACATTGATGCAGATAATAATCCTGCTACGGGTTTTCAATTTGGGGCCTATCCTCTTGCATCAGGAGCTGAGTATTTGTTTGAAGGAAGCGTTCCGGGAGCATGGGGAGATGTTTTAATTCACACTGGTGGAAATAATGACGGCTGGTCATGGGATGCTGTGTCTACTTTTGATGATATGATAAAATTCTCCGAAATAAAAAATGCAGACGGCAAAAAAGCAGTAGAGTTTTCTATAAAAAGGGATGGGTTGGGCGTTTTAAAAAGTTATGTAAATTTTGCCATTCAGGAATCAACTGACGGATGGAGTTTGATAGGATCAATTCCGGTACCGGAACTACCAACTTCTAAATTTGCACAAATAAAATTATAGACTATTCTAAATACAGAAGCTTCCTTAATTGTGCACCCATTGTGCATTGCAGGTGATTAATTAAGGCGATATTGGGTAATGTTAAATTGTTCTTTTTACAAAAAACAGAGTGCCTCATGTTTAAATGCATTATATCCTGCACACTGAGTTTACAGTTTGTGTTTTCGTATGCCCAACCACGAAAAGATAGTGAACCACAGGATTGGACAAATTACACACGCATTGCAGGCCATGGCCTGAACAAAGGTAATATTGATGCCACAATAAAAGATGCGGAGGAAACCCATCTTTTTGGTATTGAAGTAGATAATGATATTACTGGCCGGTATAATAGTTTTCTTGATCCCAAAGACAAACTGGACGACATAAGGCTTTTGGCGGCGCGGGCCCATGCTATTAATAATTATGCTTTCGTTTATATTGCGGGTCTGGAATGCATTACAGCGAATGCAGATAAAACGGAACATACTTTTTTTAAGGATCATCCGGACTGGGTGCAGCGTGATATTAATAATCGTCCGGCGATGTTTGGCGGCGGCGATGCTTTCTGGATAAGTAAAGGTGATGAAGACGTCTGGATTTCGCCCTACGCTAAAGAATGGCGTAAAAAATATATGGAGCATATTCGCCGGATAGCTGCTACCGGAATTGATGGTATTTATGTAGATATACCCTATTGGATGACTCATTTTGAAGGTTGGGAAAATACCTGGGCAAGTTTTGATGAATACACGGTCGAAGCTTTTAGGATCAAGACGGGACTTGATGCCAGAAAGGACTTAAAATTAGGCGACATCAGTGACGCAAATTTTAGAAAATGGATTGATTTTCGGATTGAAACGCTTACTGAATTTATGGCGGAGATTACTCAAAATGCGAAATCAGTAAATCCAAATTGTAAAATAATAGCTGAAATATATCCGGGTATTGGGGAGGAAGCTGTACGGGTAGGCGCAGATGTTTATGAGCTATATAATGTGGTAGACGCTATAGCCCATGAGTTTAGCGGAGGTGGAGGCAATGCAGCCTCTCAAAATCCTCAGCATTGGTTTGATAGAATGATTGGGATGTATACCTTCCGTGCCTTTGCCGGGGGCAAGGCTTCCTGGATGCTAAGCTATTCCTGGATGAAAGACAATAAAGTAAAGCCTGTAGAGCCCATGAAGAACCTGGCGCTCTCAAACCTGGTGGCTGGTACCAATAACTATGATGCCAGGGGGCAGGTTATGTCTGGTTCAAATGATATTGAAACCAGGAAGCTGATCTATAAATGGATTGCTAAAAATGAAAATATATTCTACAAACCCCGAAAACCAATTGCACCCATAGGAATCTATTTTTCACCAAAGACCAGAAATTACTATTCGGATACTTTTATTGAATCTTTTCAAGGCATGATGAAGATAATGTTGCAGGGACATTTGGAATTTCAGATCGTCACGCCAGGAACTTTAAAAGAATTTACGGGCAAGGTATTGATCCTTCCGGATGTAAAATGCGTGTCGGCAAATGAGGCTGACCTGATACAAAAATATTTAAATGGCGATAAGGGGCTGATTTTTACCGGGGAAACCGGCCGGTTTGATGACAATGGTCAGGAAAATAAAAAAAATATGATATTTGATTTTTTAAAAATTTCCGGATCTGACAAGGTGATTAAGTCAGGTAATGGCAAAAATAAATTTATTTATTATCCGGAATGTCCTGGAAAGACTTATTCCAAATACACAAAAGAAGAATTCGATCAGGCTGCATGGAGTGGCTCCTTTCAAAAAATGAACTTCTTTTCATTTCTGAATAATTTTAAGAGGGAGGTGTCGGGCCATTTTGGCTTCAATTCAGAAATTACAATTGACGCTTCACCTTTTATTTCCACACAGGTAGCTTTAGTAGAAGGAAAGCCGCATGTTTTCCTGGCTAATTTTTCAGGGTTAAAAAATGATCAGGTAGTAAATCAAATTCCTGAAAAAGACATAAAAATCAATTTCATGGGAACAGCGGGCGCCAGGGTATTTTATTTGCCTTTTTTAGGTCGAAAACAGGAATTGAATGCTCAATTCGCCGACGGCCAGGTTATTTGCACCCTGCCAACCGTTGAGAAGGGCGGCGTTGTTTGGCTGGAAGACTAACCGGAAATTTTCGTGAGCTTGAAAATCGAATAGCAGGAAGTTTACTGCCGCGAAAATAACCGTCGTAATAATTTGATCAGCTTACCAATCCTGTTTTTTTCAATAGTTTCCTGTTTTCCCGGTGGTGCATTAGCTTAAATACCAAAGCATAAATGGCAGGTAATATTAAAAGTGTGAGTATGGTAGAGCTAATTAATCCTCCAATAACCACGATGGCTAAAGGCTTTTGTGTTTCACTGCCAATACCGGTTGAAATTGCTGCTGGCAACAACCCGGTCATCGCCATTAAAGCAGTCATTACCACAGGCCTCACCCTGGAAATTACACCTTCCTTTATCGCTATATCAAGGTGCATCCCTTCATCCAGGTTTTTCCGGAATACTGAAATAAGTATTACTCCATTTTGTATGCATACTCCAAACAGGGCGATGAAACCAATACCAGCGGAAATACTAAAATTGATGCCGGTTATCTGTAAGGCAAGAATCCCCCCAATTAATGCAAAAGGCACGTTTAAAATGGTAAGTACGGCGTCTTTTACATTTCCATAAGTAATAAACAGTACCAGGAAAATAACAAGGAAACATAATGGAATAACCCTGGCTAAGGTACCGGATGCTCTTTGCTGATTTTCAAATTCGCCGTTCCAGGTAGTTTTATATCCCGGTGGTAAAGTTATTGCCGCTTCTACCTTTTTGCTGGCATCCGCAATGGTGCTTCCCAGGTCCCTGCCTCTTACAGAGAACTTCACGGCAATATAGCGCATATTATTATCGCGGTATATAAAAGCCGGGCCCGTAAGTGTTTTGATATCAGCAATTTCTTTCAACGGCACCTTAGCGCCATCGTTGGTAGGAACCATTAAATTCTCAATCGCATCCTGCGAGGCGCGAAAATCTTTTTGATAGCGTATCCGGATATCAAATTTCCGTTCACCCTCATACAATTGAGTAGCAGCCTTACCTCCAATAGCCATTTCAATTACAGCGTTCGCATCCGCTGTATTTACACCATAAAATGCCATTTTTTGCTGGTCAAGTTCAATTCGAAATTCCGGCTGTCCTAAATTTCTTAAAACTCCCAGGTCTTCAATGCCTTTTACCGTCTTCAAAACATCCACCACCTCATTGGCCGTGCTGTCCAATACCCTGAAAGCGGGGCCGAATATTTTTACTGCCATTGCGGCATTTACACCGGCTACCGCTTCCTCCACATTATCGCGGATAGGCTGGGAATAATTATATACGATACCAGGGAATTTTTTCAACTGCAGGTCCATTTCATCAATCAATTCATCTTCCGTGATCTTTCTTGTCCATTCTTTGACCGGTTTAAGATCCACCTGTATTTGTACATTGAAAAACCCCTTGGGATCAGTGCCATCGTTGGTTCTGCCTACCTGCGAAAGCGTTTTTTTTACTTCAGGAAATTCCCTGAGTATATCAATCATTTTATTGGACACGATATTTGCTTCCGACAGGGAAACGCTCATCGGCAATTCAGCTTCCACCCATAAGGCCCCCTCATTTAATTCCGGCAAAAATTCAGTACCTAAGAATTTGCCGGATACAAAGGATAAGACCATCACTATTAAAGCAATGATCACACTTTTCTTTTGATTGCGATATACAATACTGAAAATTTTGCCAACGCCTTTTTCAAAAAAAATAACTACCGGATTATGCTTCTCTCTTACGTTTCTTCTTAACAGGATACTGGATAAAGCCGGAACCAGTGTTAAAGTAAATAATAAAGCACCCAGTAAAGCAAAGCCCAAAGTATACGCCAGCGGAGAAAACATTTTGCCCTCCACTTTTTGAAAAGCGAATATCGGTACCAGGCAGGTAAGAATAATTACTTTTGAAAAGAATATTGCCTTCCCCATTTCAGTACCGGTGGTTTTGAACAAACCCAGTTTTGCGAGCTTGTTAAATTTTTCCATGCCCACTTCCTTCGCTTTCCTGTCCAGCGCTACAAACAAACCTTCTACCATCACTACCGCACCATCTACAATAATCCCAAAGTCCACGGCGCCCATACTAAGGAGGTTGGCGCTCATCCCTTTTATACGCATACAAATAAATGCAAACAATAATGAGAGCGGGATAATAATGCTCACTGTAACGGTAGTGCGCCAGTCGGCCATGAAAATTAATACTATCAGCGTAACGAAAATGATGCCTTCAATTAAATTGTGTATCACCGTTTCCTGCGCAAAATTCATCAGGTTGGTGCGGTCATAAAACGTATCGATTCTGACATCTTTTGGAAGTATGGTACTGTTCAGTTCAACGACTTTTGCCCTTACAGCGTCCAATACTTCTGAAGGATTTTCTCCCTTCCGCATTACAATGATCCCTTCCAGTACATCTTCATGCTGGTCTCTCGCCACCTGTCCCAAACGTGGTTTACCGCCTTCCACTACATCCGCTACGTTTTTTACCAACAGCGGAACTCCATTTGTTTTTGTAATGATGATGTTTTGGATATCCCCAATATCGTTCAGCAGGCCGATTCCTCTTACCAGGTAGGATTGGCCGTTTCTCTCAATCACATCACCGCCAACATTTACATTGCTTTTTGAAACCGCATTGTAAACATCCAGTGAGGTAAGATTATATTTGATCAGTAATTCTGGGTTTACACTTACTTCAAATGTCTTTTCTTCACCTCCAAAACTGTTTACATCCGCTACCCCCGGAACACTCTTAAATTGCCGGTCAAGTACCCAGTTTTGTATTGTGGTCAGGTCCCGGATATTTTTAGTGGCGCTTTTTAATGTATACCTGAATATCTCACCGGTAGGTCCGTAAGGTGGCTGTACATCGGGTTTTACACCTTCCGGCAAATCGGCTCCGCCCAGGCGGCTTAGCACCTGCTGCCTGGCAAAAGCATCATCTACATCATCGTCAAATATAATTCTCACATAGGATAATCCAAATGCTGAAGTAGTCCGGAGGTTGGATTTCTTCTGAACAGAGTTTAATACCGTTTCCATTGGAATGGTAATAAATTTTTCTACTTCTTCCGCGCTTCTTCCGGGCCATTGCGCAATGATGATGATCTGTGTATTGGTTACGTCAGGGAAAGTTTCTACCGGCGTATTTGAATAACTCCATATTCCGATCACGGATATTACCCCGGTTAAAAAGAAAACCAGGTACCGGTGCCTCAACGAAAAATGGATGATTTTTTTTATAAACTTATTCATGAGAATTTTGAAAATCTGGAGATGGCATCTCTTTAAAATATGTCCTCTTTTCTTAAATTTATTTTTCCGTGAGGGCTTTAAACAGCAGGATCTGGTTTTGAGAAATAACCTCCTCCCCCGCCTTCAGGCCGGTTTTGATATATGCTTTTTCTCCCACTATTTTTAACAACTCCACTTCCTGTACGGTTAGTTCACATTTGCTTTTATAAAGGATAACGTAATTTTTTCCGTATTCGGAAATAATAGCCCTCGCAGGTACCAGGATGGATTTGCGGCCTTCTTTATTTGTAATGACAATATTGGCAAACATTTCGGGTTTCAATGATTGGTTTTCATTGGGAAGTTTTATTCGTATCCTCATCACTTTTGTAACAGGGTCGAGTATATTGCTTATTTCATCTACTGTGCCGGTAAACACACTATCGGGGTAGGCAAGGGTAGTCACTTTTGCGGCATAACCCTTTTTTACTTTAGCAATATCTGTTTCGTAAACATTCGCCCAAACCCATACATCGCTGATATTACCCACCGTAAATAAATTGTCATTCGCATCACTCCTGATAAAGCCACCCTGGTTAATTTTTTTTTCGACCACATAGCCACTGATCGGCGAGGCAATAACATAAGTGCCATTCTCGGAGGTTCTGCCTCCCCCATTGATCTGGATTTGATTTTTTAATTTGTTGGCCGATGTCAGCGCTTTCTGATAGCTTTCTTTTGCTTCTACATATTCTCTTTCGCTTGCTATCCCATTGTTAAACAATGATGCAGCATTATCCATTTGTCTTTTCGCGATCACTACATCATTGCCTGCCGTTGACAGATCACTGTAATTACCGGACACTTCTGCGCTTTTGATGACTGCCAGTGTTTGACCCTTGCTTACTTTGTCACCAACAGAAACATTTACCTGCAATACCTGCCCGCTGCTAAAGGGATACACTTTTGATACTTTCCTGTCGTCGAAATTTATTTCGCCACTCAATTTTAATTCATCATCAACGGTGCTCACAATGGCTGTATCAATGGCGATAATTCCTGCCATAGAATCAGTTATGCAGATTTCAGTATTTTTAGCAGGACTGGTTTGCCTGCCAGTACAACTAAAAAAAATAATAGCCGCTGCAATGATCATAACAGGATTTCTATAATTCATGGGTTAATTGGTCTGTATAATCAGTAAATATTTATGATTGTTGAGTTAGTAGTATAGTTAAGTTCTTCAATAGCTTTGACCAGGCTGTTGTGCTGTTCCAGCAGTTTTAATTTTGTATCTTTATAGGCATCTGTAAAATCCAGGAATTCCAGTAAACTAATCTGCCTTGCCTGGTATGTTTTCAGCATATGCTGAAACAGGTCATCATATTTTTTAGAGAAATCCAGTTGTTGTAAATTATTTACCAGTTGAAAATATTTGAGTTTATTGAATGATGCGTTTACTTCATTTTCTATTCTGCTGAATATAAAACTATTCATTGCTTCCTGTTGTTTGATGCTATATTGCACTGATTTTATGTTGCCCTGATTTCTATTAAAAATGTTGATTGGTAATCCAACCGACAGGCCAACATAATTCGGGTTATAACTGCTCCGCTGGTCGTATTCCGTTCCGATCGTTACATCCGGCTTTGCCAGCGCTTTTTGATAAATAAGTTGATGGTATTGGAAATCGGATGAGACCCTGGCAATTTTTGCATCCGGTCTGTTATTGAGTGCGGATTTTACAAGGCTATCCAAAGCCGGAATTGCTTCGGTCGTTAAAGCCCCAAATTGATAGTCAGTTTTTGGTGCAATAAAATTGTTTTCTCCGGATTGCAATAATAATTTCAATTCACTTTCTACCGGCATTATTGTAGACTCAATATTTACCAGTTCATTTTGCAGGTTAAAAAGTAAGGCTTTTAAACGCAGATTGTCTTTTAATGCGATATTACCTGCCTTTAACTCTTCATCCATGCCTTTTATGAGACCCTGCAATTCGGTAATTTCTGCATCGAATACCTTTTTAATTTTCAACTGGTGATTGATCTCCAGCAAATCGCTTCTCAATGTGAACCGGAGACTTCGCATTATATCATTAAATTGTTCTGT
>JBDTWP010000082.1:0-19521 GCA_040006615.1 Ferruginibacter sp. | reverse complement strand
ATTAAGAAAAAGAGAAAAAAATACCGAAATAGCTATTATTCGTGAAATCCAGCCCGGTACAAAAACTGTTGTACTAAACCGTCTTGTCAACCCACATCCGTTAAATACCCACGTAAGGGGAGGATTTATTCCGCATTATAGCCCTGCTCTTGGTTCGGGAAGGATAGATGCCTATTATGCAGTTCAGGCAGCATGGAAGTATACACATGACGAACGCGATCTAATTATACGAAATTATCTTGCTGATGACGGAGTTACTGAAACCAATATTAACCTCAATGAAATAAATAGTCCCGATATCTGGGTCATAAATGGCGCGGCTCCACCTGATCCAATCGCGGGTCCACACGGTAGCCCAAACACTCCTCCTGACTATCTGACCTCTGGTGATAAAACTTTACATAAAAAGCCATTACGAAGTGTCGAAAACAGTATTTACGTAAGGGTTGGCAATCGAGGAAGCAATCCCAGCTTTGACTATTCCGTGCACATTCGTATGGCTTTAAAAGATGAGGATATTACAGGTAAAATTGTCTTAAACGACTTTATTAACGGACCAACAACAGCGTTTCCATACCTTTACATTCCGTTACCATCAACAGTTGATCCCGACAGCCTATTTACCGGCCAAAATTATAATCTCAACTCCGGTCATCCAGGAGCATTAGTACTGAAAGAGATACATTCTTTGGCTGCATATGTGACTCCTGTCGCTCCGCTGCCGGTGGGCCGGATATTACGGACATTGCTAACAATACAGTCAAAAAACGGACAGCATTTTGTTGCCAATTTAAGCCCTGCACAAAGACCAAAACTTCCATACCCGTTTGTTGCCACCCGGATCACAAAGGAAGTAAAAGCTCCAGATAATATCATCACCCTCGAACATACTCGTGGCTTGACAAAGGGTCAACAAATTTTAATAGGCAGGCCCGCTGACCCTCATTATAGAGCAGCTACGATCATTGCAGATCCTACTATCAATACAATTACTATCAATGGCAATGCAGGAAACGATTATCTGGCCGGAACTCTCATCATCCGCCTCGAAAATGTAACAACCAACCTTGCCGCACTTGCTCCCGCTGCTGTTGCGGGTAAAAAGTTTTCAGAACTCGATGTAAATTCGGTCGAAGGATTTAAAATTGGCAACCACATTATTTCCGGGCCGATTGGGGATCCGACAAATAAATTTCACCGTATTGTGAGGATTATTAGAGATACTGCTGTTGTCCCACAAATCAACAAAATGATTATAGAGCCTCCTCTTGGAGCAGGTGGTTTGGCATCAGGCATATCGCTTACACAAGTTGGCGGCAGACTTAAAACGTTTATTCTGGCTGAAGTTACTCCGCATGATGGAATATTGGCAGGCAATAAACCCGAGGACAACAATAACATCAGCTACAAAGAAATTACATTTGGGCATGAGGTGCTTTTCAAAGACAATACGGGAAAGTTATTGTCAAAGCTTATACAAGTCGAAAATAGCGGTTTTCACCGCACGACCAATTTCCAGATCAATATAAAAGATGGCGATAGTTTTAAGACCGAGGATACGGTAATGACGATAACGCGAAAACTAAAATCGGGAAATTACGAGGCGGCTACCTTCTCTCACCAATCAGTTGCACCAGCTGGTTGGATTTACGATCCAGCCAAACCGGCCTGGCTCACTCTCAATGCTCCGCTCATTACAATAGGCGGTCCGGCCGCTGGCGCTCAAACAGATATTTATTTTGAAGGTAGTTTTAAAGCCGATAAAACCATTGATGAAATTTCAATCACAGTGAATTTAGCCGGAAATGATCCGGTTGGCGCGGATTTTATTACATCAGAGACTTTTATAGGTAGAACAACCCCGGCCTTACCTGATCTGGCGGATACTAATTTACAAACCCAGACCGGTATGCCTGCGCTCGCAGGAACTCAAATGCTGCACGCTTTTGCCGATATGACTTTCCTGGAACAGACCGATGCATCGTGTTTCGGACCTAAGGACGAAAACCATTTCCGGCTAACCAGTAGCTTCGATACCAAAGCAAATCCGGCTGTAACAGTGAATGCTTATGCTGTTGTAAATGGGATCGTTTTTATACAGAGAAATATTGGGAACAAGACGATCAACCTGATAATAAAGCCCCTCAAACAATCTGATATAGGCTTCAGTCGAGTAAAATATTTTATTTACCGTGGATTAAAGGAGGAAGACTTTTTTACACCTGTTGCTTTGCCTGCTTTGCCCGTCAATCTGATTGAGAACAGCCCGCTTAACCCCAAGGCAAAGTTTGTGGATTCAGTAATAGCAAAGCAAAACAAACAGCATCCCGGTGAGCATGTTTTGCTTACCGCACTTGGTTGGGATGTCAACCAGGCCGCACAGGATTCCCTGGATGACTTCTTCTTTAACTCCAATCCAAAATTCCAGTTGCCAATTGTTGTCCGCGGGATGATACTGGGTACATTTAAGAAAGACGAATTTGGGTTTGAAATAGTGATGGCTGAAGGCGCTTATTCAATTTCACTCGGCAACCTGAGAGAAAATAGTTATACACTGGATGTTTCCACCATTGCTGATCCTGATGAAAAGGCCGCTAAACGCGAGGATATCCTAAATTACATAGACCCCGCTGCTTATTATGGGATGCATTACCTGCCAGGTATCCGGTACCCAGCCTTGCCAGATCCAATAAAGGATGCAACATTATACGATACGGTCGTCTCTAAGTTCTTCACAAAAAACACTTTGTATGTTGATATTAGAAATGAAAATGGCTACTCGTACAACTATTATGGCAACTATACGCAACCCGCCGGCCCGGATTTAGGAAAAGCCATAAAGATAGGCTTTGTCCCACCAGCTAAACAGGCGCTCAGTACCCTGGAGTATAGTACCAGGAAATGGCCTGTTATTATCTATAACAATTCAACCAGTCCTGAAAATACGCCGGAAAAAATGAGCGCCACCTTTTTGCAGTTGTCAATAGGCGACAATGGCAATCCGATTGTCTTTTTTGAATATGGAAATGCGATAACCCAAACAACAGAAAATAATTATGTGGAAGGAAATAATTTGTTGCAGACTTTTAAAATCACTGACATTAATCCCGCAACACATTTGGTAACTGTAGCTGGGGACCTATCCGCACTGGCTGTTGGAGGTAATTTTTACATTATAGGTTGTGATGATGCCGCAACAAACTCCGTATACAAAATTACCGCGAAGAAAGTAAATGCGGCTCAAACCTTGCTTACAGTAGAACCAGGTACATTGGTTTACACAATGGACGCTGGCTCTTCTAAAGGCGAAATTCATTTTAGCAACTGGACTAGAGAAATTGCCTTTTCGCATCCAAATTATCCTTCAGCCGATCCCAATCAGAAATTAAATGTAGCACAGGTTTTAAAACTCAGGTATTTCAGACAACCGCATGAAACAGGGAAAAAAATCATTGATATTAACCTGGCCAACAAACAATTTACCCTTGCCGGTTTAGTTCCCCGTCTTTTAAGTCCGGGCGACAGAATAATGTTAACTAATGGTACTGCGAACAACAATGGAACTTATACTATTGCTTTAAACGGAGTAATGCAAACAGGCAATGATACTCAAATAACTGTGCTGGAAGAGATTCGGGATGGAGCGGGTGCGAACAACGGGATCATAAAAATAAAACCTTCCAGAGTTCCTGTAGTCAAGCATTATACAGACCAAAAATTCGGTTCGATCAACGCCGTTACGCGACGGTTTAAAATAACTGATTTAGAGGTGAACAGCGCCTCTCAATCAATAGTTACGATTGCAGGAAACTATAAGGATATTATTAAATTAAATATGAACCTGAGTATCGTCAATGCAAGCATTGCATCCAACAACGGAAACTATATCCGCAACGGCGAACCGATATTAGATGGAGGAAATACAAAAATCGTAATAACAACTACCGCATCATTAAGCCGGGGCATTGTCGCAGATCCAACCAAAGATCTGATATCAGTGCTAGCGCTTCCGTGGCGTACCGACCACCGTACCCAGTGGATTTCGGGCTTTGATTTTCGATACCTGGACGTTCATAGGCAAATAACTAATGCCGCAGACATACCAAAAAATGGTTTCGCCTATATGGGTCAAACGGGCGTTGCCATGGAGGAAAATGCCATCATTTTTCTAATGACGCCATTAAATTTTTTTAAAGCGCCTCCATTGAAATCAATTTCACCGAATGTTATCAATATGAATGGGGGCACATCGACGGAAGAGAGCTTTTGGAAAGTAATGACAAGCCAAAATCAATCTTTAATATTAAACAGGACGTTGCTTAGTTTGGATCATGCACCTTTTATTATACCCGTTTTTGATTTCATGGATAATGCTGCTGATGGTATACCTGATGACCCAATCAAAAGCAATTTCCTGGGCCTTTGTTTGATGCAAAATGAATTTCAACGCCTGAAAGCCGCAGCAGATTTATATTTGAACAGACTTCACGATGTTTACATCGTATTGCGAAAGGAAAAAAAAGAGACAGATGCCAATCTTGTAAATTTTAGAACTTTTGAGTTGGCTGTTAGCGGTTTTACACGTAGTGCCGTTAATAATGCGTTGGTTGCAGATGAGATATTCCCTGCTACTCCTGTTATTGTGTATTCGTTGAGAGAAGACTCCGTTGTTTTTACTTCAAAGGACTTTGCAGATATTGAAAATACTGAAAACGAGGATGTGAGTTATGAAGAAAAACAGCGATTAGACAAAACTGCCCTGGATGTATTTGCTCTCAATGCCGGTATACGCGCCGGTATTGATTCATTTAAAACAAATTTAAATGCTCTTACAAATGATCTTCCTGCCATAACGACGCTGGTTCAAGCCAGGGCAGAATCCTTATGG
The DNA here is from genome assembly GCA_040006615.1 of Ferruginibacter sp. GTDB lineage: Bacteria > Bacteroidota > Bacteroidia > Chitinophagales > Chitinophagaceae > Ferruginibacter. The sequence continues at coordinate 14,633 of JBDTWP010000082.1, read as the reverse complement.
ACGGCAGCAGTGACAGCGGCGGACACGGGCGGCCCGAACTCTTATGATGACAGGCAACTTTATTGGGCAAGGTTACATGCCAAAAATGCAATAAGAGTACACCCTACATTGAAAATGCAATTCGACCGGAAGAACAAAATGATGCAACTCTTTGAAGAAAGCACCCGTGGCTTCCATACGGCAAGTTTTGCCGGTTGTCCTGCAGGCACTGTGAAAATTTTGGTCATCGGTTTTGATCCATTCAAATTGGATATTGCAAATGGTGACAACCCTCGTCAAAGCAATCCCTCCGGCTCACTTGCATTGCATTTGCATGGCAAGACCATTACGAAAGGCGCAAAACAAGGTTTCGTTCAGGGTATGATTTTCCCTGTTCGGTTCAATGAGTTCGATTCGGGAAAGGTAGAGCGGATACTACGTCCTTACTTCACCGGGCCTGGGGCGGCAGATATGATTATAACGTGCAGTATGGGGGATGTTAATTATTTTAATAATGAAAGGTTTGCCTCCAGGTATCGCAACCCTGATATTAAAGACAATGAAAACCGAAAAGGCGGAAAGGCCAAATTTTACAAATTTCCTGCAGATGGAAACATGATTGAAACAAGTACAGGGCTGGCACAATTTTTAGAAACCACATTGCCATTCGGAAGTATGCATCAAACGATACCGAATACACGTCCAGCTGGTTCGGCCAACCAAATTATTGTTTTCAATCAATCCTGGGAAGGAAAGCAGGGTGCAACTGTCATTCGAAACACATTTATATGGGATCCCGGCAATGCCGCTTACAACCATTTCAATGCTGAGACGCCTCCTATGGCGAATGTGGTTGCCACAAGTGGTTCGGGCGGTGACTTTCTCGGCAATGAGATTTTTTACCGGGTAGCGCTGATGAGATCGTTGGCAACCGGTACCACCCCACTCACCGGTCATCTCAATTTGCCGGGCATACAGGCAGCGGGTAGTGACTTTAATCAAGCCAATACACAGGCACTGGTTCAAAATGCAAAAGCCATCATCACGGATGCACTTTCTGCTTTTTAAGATGGCCAAAAAATTAACTTAAAAAGTATAAAATATAAATATGCCAACTGAATATTATCCTTCTCTTTCCTCGCTCATCACTTTAGATGATTTACCACAGGAATTAGAATTTATTGATACCGTTAAATCCGCCGTTTTAGATGAAATTTATTTTCGTGATTTACAATTTACGAGAAGCCCTAAAGGCGATTCGGCATATTATAGTATGGTATTGATACTCAACCGGAGTGTGGGTTTTACTATTCCGGGGGCTGATATTAAAATCGCTTTGAGTCCGGATTTTGCTACTGGTACTACGACAGAAATCCCTGTTACGCTGGAATACGAATGGAAGTTGTTGTCGTTGCTAAAAAAAATCACAAAATTTACAACCGAAGGTTTTTCAGGTGATGGCAAAGCATTTTTTGACCTGCTTACAGATGTTACCGGGCTTACCGAAGAGGGAATGTTAAATAGTGCCCTTCAGCAATTTGTGGGGTCTTCTGAGCCTCTGGCAGCGGTTAACATATTTATTGACCATGCAAACACCAAATACCACACCTCGGTACCGCATACTACTGAGACTGAAATTGCCGGGGCATTGGCCGAAGCCCTGATCACCGTTTCATTGGCTACCGCTAAGGACCCTTTTTCTCTTATCTATGAAATTTATATCGAAGATGTATCGGCAACGGATGTACTGGATAAGGTCAAAGTTATTTTTGCCCCGCTCCTGGAAATTGACCCGATACAATACATCAAGGAAATGCTCATTCCCAAAATAAATGCCACACTTAGCCTATCCCAGGATGGAATTGGAATTATTTTTCCCCGCAAATACTTAGTCCCGTTAGATGTAGATGATCAACTGAAGCCCTTTCCCCAAACTGGAGCGGATACGGACAAGATGTCCATTTTAGGATTTGGGGTTGGAAAATTTTCTTTTAGTACCGTAAGTGGTTTTGGGTATGATGAACAACTGACTGCAAAACTGAACTATCCTTCCATGATAGGCGATACAGGCCTTATTATTGATTTACAAAATGCAAAACTAGACCTAAGTCGTGTAAAAAATATACCAGAAGCTACAGAGGACGGCCGTCCTGAGGATTTTATGGGTGTATATATCCAGGAAGTTTCTGTCACGCTTCCAGAAAAATGGTTTAAACAAGCGGACCACACTACAGCAAAGATTTACGGCCGGCGGTTTTTAATTGGTACAGGCGGTGTTTCAGGGGAAATAGGACTGGAAGCAACAGCAGCAGGACAACAGTTACCGATAGGCGAAAAGCCGGCAGTAAAGACCAAATTGGGTGAAGATGGAGGTTTTGAATTAGCCTTTGAGAAATTTTCCCTGACCTTCAAACAAAACGCGATTACAGCCTGCGATATCAGTGGTTACATGAAGATTAAAGGTTTCAAAGACGCAGATGGCCACGATGCGCAGATCGATATTAAAGTTAGCATCAGTGCAAATGGAGATTTTAATATTACCGCATCTGAAGAACAGGGTATTTCCCTCATCAAAATTCCTGATATATTCGATATCAACATCAGGAGTTTAAGCGTAGGAAGGAAAAATGAGAAGTTCTTTGTTGCAATATCCGGTGAACTTGATTTTTTCCAGACCTATTTACCGAAAAACATTGAGATACAAAAGTTATTAATATACCAGGATGGCTCTTACGAACTGGAAGGTGGAGGTATAGTATTACGTAAACCGCTGACCCTGAAAATAGGACCCGTTGAATTATCTATTACCGGCATACATATGGGTTCCTATGAAAAACAAAAAAATGGAACGCTTCGCAAATATAAATTTTTTGGTTTTGATGGTGGAATAAGTGTAAAACCGGGAGGCGTTGATGCCAGGGGTGATGGCATTAAGTTTTATTTTTCTGTTGACAATGGGCCATTGGATTTTTTTGTACGTATCCAAAGTATTGCCGTTGACCTGATGATCCCAGGCGATGCAAAGAAAGAAACTGCGGCCCTTATCATGAAAGGCTACCTTGCAATGAAAGATGCTACCGGATCAGCGGGGAATTCTGATGCAGGGACAGAATATGCAGGCGCCATTGAATTGACCCTTCCAAAACTTAAAATTGCAGGAAGCGCGGCTATGCGTTTCAATCCGGGCGTTCCTTCGTTTATTATCGATGCAGGCCTGGAACTCTCTACCCCTTTGCTTTTAGGCTCTACTGGTCTGGGAATTTATGGTTTCAGGGGATTGTTTGGGCTGCGGTACGTAGCAAGTCGTGAATATGTAGGCCTTGCGCCGGATGCTGAATGGTGGCAATACTACAAAAAGAAAGTTGGTCCCGAAAACAGGGAAGGTATTTTTTTTAATAAGATGGAGCAAAAGGAAGGCTTCTCCATTGGTGCCGGGATATCTGTTTGCACTATGCCGGATTCGGGTAAAACTTTTTCGACAAAATTGTTCTTCATGCTTTCGCTGCCCGAAGTTTTCCTCCTTCAGGGCCAGGCTGCTTTTCTTAAGGAACGGATAGGACTTAATGACCCGAACGATCCACCTTTTTATGCAGTGATCTCTATAAGTTCTACCTCTATAGAAACAGCGGTTGGTGTCAATTACAAAATGCCGGATTCAGGCGATCAGATAGGCAAAATTGTAAAAGTAGACGGCATGCTTGAACTGGCATTTTTCTGGGGTAATGGCTTCGGCTGGTATTTAAACCTGGGAAAAGATACCCCTGAAGACCGCCGGATAAAGGCCAGAATTTTTGATTTATTCGATTGTTATTTCTTCCTGATGATTTCCAGTAATGGAATTTATACCGGCGGAGGAGCTTCATACTCGTTCTCTCAGCAATACCTGGAAATTATAAATGTAAGCGCCCGTGCCTATATGGATATAAGAGGGAAGATCAGTTTCAAACCCTTTCAGATCGGCGCCTCTATTCAATTGGGAGCTTCTTTGCAAATCAGTGTGTTAGGTGTGAGCTTTGCGATAAGCGGTGATGCCGGGCTTGCTGCAGAAGCACCAAAACCTTTTATTATTTCAGGTTTTATAAGGGTTAGCATTACCGTGTTATTCACCACATTCAACTTTAAAGTTGATTTTACAGTGAACTTTACATCTGAGCTTGATGTGAGTGAAATACCTTTACTGGATGACGATACAACAAAGATCGCAAATGCCATCAATGCACATACAAAAGAAATATTTCCTGTATATGTTCAAAAGCTTAGCAATGGCCTTGCGCCAATGCCAACGGCACCATGGGCCGGTATAGAATCTTTTACCATACCGCAGGATTCTTTTATAGATATAGAATTTAAGCAGGGTATTAATGCAATAGGGGGAGATCCGTCACTGGCGAATTTTAATGATATCACTGGCGCCTCTGAGTTTACCGTATTGGTACCTCCGCAGCCTGGAAAGTCATCACAGGTAAAACACGAGTTTTACCTGGAGAAAATAGAGCTTAAAATCTGGGACAAAACAGCCGGTGTCTGGTTAGATTACCACCCATATAAAGCAATGTCCTCCCTGGCTGATCTTCCCGGTTTTGATTTAGGGGGCTATCCGAGTTTTGATAAATACATTGAATCGAAGGGATTTAAATTCGGTTCCTGGCAGGTTCGGCAACCCAACCGATACAACACATTACGGGTATTGGCTACTAATCCATTTTCGTTCACCACTCAGGGTATCCCCTTTATTCCCGAGGAATCTCATATTACGTCCAAAACAATATTCTGTCCCGATCCACCCAGGGAAAATGTTTGTATAGAGTTGTCGGCCCTGGGCAGGCCGGATGCTTCGGGTACGACAAATTATGTTCCTGCCAATCAAAACATAATTTTGGAAGGCGTGCTTTTTAGAATAACCGGAAAAGACGGGAAGATAATTAATCAACCATATGCTAATGTAAACAGCGCCCTGAAATTGCAGGCCAGAAGGTCATACCTCGAAATACTTTTCCCGGATGCTATCCCTTATGTTTCATTAACCCTTCAGATAACAACCGGCTACGTTGAAATCGCTTATTTTAAACGGGTACAAACAGGACTTGACACGAACCAAATGCCCGTTTTCGACTGGCAACTGGTAGAGCTTAAGTCACGTATAGCACAGCAGGTGGCAGAGCCCGTTGTATTTGAAAATGCCGATAGCCCGATCGGGAAAATATCTATTTATGCAGGGGATTGCAGTTCAAAATGGGTTTACCAGGAATTTGACGATAAAATAGAAAGCCTTAAAGATTTTTTAAACGCCCTGTTAATTACCGGTCGAATCGGTAATGGGAGGGTGATAAATATTTCATCAGGGATTTACCGCCAATGCTTCACAGGAATCCTCCCCGAAGGCGATCTTGGGACCAATATGCCTCAATCTGACTTATATGTAAAGAGCGCTTACAATAATGACGGAACCATTTTCATCGAGATTTTTTCAAAAAAAGAACCGTGGCGTTGCGAAATAAAACTGACCGCGCCCGGAAAAACAAATCTTTCAGAATATTTATTTACCCGTTTTCTTAATCTTCGTCCGGACCCCGGTATAAATGCACCGGCTTACAGTGGCGATTTTTTAGTAGACGCGGAATTTATGAAAAATGGCACAAAAAGGATGATCACATTAGCCGGGGAATCCTGTTTCGATCTACGCTGGGGCGACCATTACGGTATAAGCGACACGCTAAACCTGACTACCGCATGTATAAATCTTCAAACTTTTTTACAGGAGCTTGCACAACATAAAAAACTTGTACAATCACGAAGGCTCAACATTACCAGCGGAAAGTACGCAAGTGAGTTTATCAATATTATAACCCCCGGGCTTTTCGACTCAAAGGGCGCGGATCTTTATTACGAAGCGGAACAGGTTAGCATCAACGACATCGATATCCAGGTTTATTTCAATGATCAACGGCAATATATATCATTGGAAACAATAAATATGGGACCGGCCGGTTTTTCTATTGACGCCATTGACTCTTTCGAGAATATCAGGGCCAATCCTCAAAAGACAGGAACGGAAACACGCCATTTCTTCTTAATAGATGCCATTTATTCCCAACAGAGATTATCCCTGTCTGGCGAAACTAATATTGATATTTTTTGGAAAGTGCGTGGCAGTGGCCCGGGATCCCAGCTTCCCAGGGTAGAACTGCAATGCGGCGGGCTCACCCCGGAGGCGACAGCTTTGGAGGGATTTTTAAGTGTGCTTGGGAGTCTCCTTCATCTCACAAGCTCCAAGCCTATCAGGCTGGCAGATTTCCCGGAATATACCAACACTTATTTTTCTACTCCTCTCTTTATTAATGATGGTGGCGCTACCAGAGAAGATACCTGGCAACTTAGAAGCGCATCAGCAGCTTTTGATGAAACAGATTACATCCTTACTCAACCTGCAATTAAAGGTGCCCATTCCTGCAGATTCTATTTGAGAGCTGTTTCAGATGGCTTTTTTGTGCCCGATTTAAGGGAATTAACCAACCTGCATAACCTGCAGCCAACCCAATTTTCCGAAGAGGATGGTATTACTTATAATTTCAAGGCTCAGGGAGATTTTATATCTGCTAAAGGCAATTACCAGGCAGAAGTATTGGGCAGTTCCTGTTATCCAACCGGCACCTGTGAAGATAATTGCGTAGCATTGTTATATAAATGCTGTTACCTGTCCAAACAAGATCATCAATTCAATTCAACCATACCCGACATTACAATTGTTGATCAACACAATCAGGCTATGGTGGAGGCAATGAGTAAATTATTGCCTCCTATCTGGCGTCCTCAGTCGGTATTTGGCATCAGGATTCAAACCCGGGACCGCTTAAGCGCGACAATTCCGGCTGGCACCGGGGGCGCACTTCCAGATTACAGCAATGCCTATTTTATCGGCTTCAAAACGGCAGGTCCACCGGGGCATTTTCACGAATACATCGATTTCAACGGAGCTGATATAGTGCGTGAGGATTATGGAATATTGCAGCAGGCAGACAAAGAGGATGAATACAAACTGCAATCGCTAAAATATTATGTGGATATGGAAAAATCTTATCCGAATGCCGACGGGCGATTAACACTTGCAAAGCCATTATTTTACCGTGCTCCGAAGCTCCTTTTGTTCTATGCGGAAGACTATGTTTATCTTATGTATAATGACTGGGCTGCCTACAATAATGTAGCAGGTTGGGATTCACGCATCCAGGCAACTATTACAGATCCTGTGGATAATCCCCTTAATCCATCCGTTTTTTATGTGGATGCTGCCTGGGAAAAAAATGAAGTACCCATCATCAAAAGTGATGAATCTATCCTGGGAAATTTCCAGGATAACGGGGTAATATGTACTACCACCAGCCGGATAACAAAGATGGGTGTCAACGTATCATTTACCGCTCCCGAACTCAAGCCGCTAAAAACTTATCATGCACAGTTTAATGCCCTATTTAAACCTCATGATCAATCCCATCCTGACTTTGTGTCAAGGGAAGTGCATCAGTATGTTTTTGCCACTTCACAGTATCCCGGTTTCACAGAACAGGTGAATAGTTATCTTACGGTGACTGAGCACGACCCGGTTACAAAAGCCGTTTACCAGGGAAAGGCTTTGTATAATATTGGTTTGAATCTTGAAAATGCAGACATTTTAAGGATTCAGTCTGTACTTGCAAATACAGATCCGGACACATTAAAAATTCAATTTATACATCTATACGACCGGTTGATGACAGGAGGTTTTAAAATGCCTTCACAGGAACCACCCATGGTAACGGAATTCAACACCGTAAGAAATAATGTGAGCCAGCAAATTGCCGGAATACTGGTGCGGAATCCTGAACCCTTCAATGACCCAAAAATTCCTCTTCCCATCTTAGATGCTCAAAAAGTAATAGAATTAAGCGTAAACGGAGGCGCATCAAACCAGTTTACCTGTATTTACTCCAGGGACCTGTCGTGTATATTTATTACAAATAATGACCATTCTTTGAACATGCCGACAGGTACCTACAGTTTTACTTTCCGTTACCTGGAGTATGATGCGGACGCTAAAGATTACCGGGTAGTAACAACAATTGCAGGGATAACTTTTGATATTTTGTAGACGAATTTATTAAAACCTACTAGTAATGATAACAAATGGGCAGTTACTTATTCAATCCCCTTTCCTATATGTACAGGCAGTGGGTTCAGACTTTTCGGATTATTCAGCAAGGGGCGTTCACCTTCGTTGGCAACTGAGGGGAATCCTGGGTGATTTGCACCTGCCTAAGGGTGATTTGGCCTTATCGGGCACTCCATATAGCTCCAGCATCGGGTTCAACCGGCCCGATGATTATGTATCCGTTTACAAAGCATTGTACAACAAGGCTGAATTCGTAATTGATCTGGATATAATAAATACTACCCCGGACAGGATACAGGAATCGGGTGCCGAACGCACCTGGTTTTATGACCAATACCCGGTGTCGGGGCCCGCAAATAAGACGGTTGATATTGAACTTCGCTTTACTGATATAGGAATTTACGACTACTTCAGGACGCTGGCGTCACCTCTGGTGTCAACACTGGATTTCGTTAGGCTTTATAGCGTGAACAGAGGTGTAATGGAAGTACAGGTGTCGAATCAACTGGTGTATAAGGTGGATTTCAGAATTACCGCATATAGACGTGAACCATCCCTTAATGTTGAAGTCATCAGCGTACCGGACCTGTCTAAAACAGAACAACGTTATATTTCGTGCCGCAAAATAATAGATCGAAATATTAACCGGGGAGATGCTAATGCGATTATCTGTGAAAATATAGAATATGTAAGGTTCATGTGCTCCGATGGCTTCGTAAATAACATATTGCTTGTAACTTATGAGGATACCTTTTTGTGTTATGAAAATGACTGGTTACTGATTAATAAATTCAGCTTATCGGAAAATGATACGGAGGTATATAAAAGACTGGATGATCCCAACAGCATCACCATTGAGAATAAGGTGGACGGGCAATGGCCAAAATATAACGATGTAAACCCCGCGACAGGAGCATTTACCGTATCGGTTAACAATTATAAAGATAGATGGGTTCCGGTACTGCAGGGCAGTAAGGGCATTAAATATGCAGTTCAGCAATACCTGTCGCTCAGCCGCACAGATTTGAAGGCGGAGGGTTCCACACCTTCTGCCAACACCAATGATCATCTTAGGGTGAGTCAGTTTAGCTACCTGGATACACTAAATATTGCTGCTACGGATTATCATGTTGCGCGGATGCTTGGATTGGGCCATATTGACCAGGGGACAAAAACGAGTGATCCATATATATATTGCGTTGTGTACGAAACCGATGTTGCCTTAGATAACGGATTCGCAACGAATGATATTCGTACCCATGTTTCTATCACTTTACCTACTACTCAAAATGACTACCGCTACCCGCCGGCGCCATACCTGAAGCCAGCGACATATGGCATCAGTTCCCTCAATGGGAGCAACACGCCCACTTCAATTACATTACCCGGCGGCTATGCACAAGATGGCTTATCAAGATTTGTGAATATCAACAAGATCGCTTTTCCACATCAAAAGCCAATGGAAAGCTTCTTTTTCTCGCAGGAACTTTTTTGTACCTGCGGTCAGACGATCCCAATTTTATACGGCCTGGAATACCAGCATGAGGCTGAAACAGCTTACCGGAAGCCTGAGATCCTGCATGACAGTTATTATTTTGACAGCTCGGGGCTGCCTGAAACATTGCCGGTATCTGAACAAAATGATCCTGGTAAACCTGTTTTTACCCATCATGAAACAGAAGAAGGCATTCATCATTATGCACTATACAGTATAAACTGGTTCTCGAGGGTTTCGCCATTAAGCAATGATGTAAGCACCAATGCGACAAGCTTTGTTACCAGGAAACCGTTGCCTCCAATAAACCTGATGGCACAATTTATTCAGAAAGAAAATGCATTGGTACTTACCACGGCGCCGGAGCAATCAATATTGGAAAATATCACGGGCGCGGACAAATCATTGGCCAGGATAACTTTTGAATGGAACCAGGTGCACAATGATAATTATCAATTTGCCGATGAGGTGCAGTTTGAGATCCGGAAGCAACCGCTTCTAATGGTACAGGGCACGGTAGTAAGCGTGCAGGATCTACCTGGCAACCTGGCCCGGGTAAGCACCGGAGAATATATAGTTTCCAGTGTAACCCCGCCTCAACATATACAGCCCAATGTGCCCGCGTCGCTTACGGCTTCTTTTGCAGGTGGCATCTTTGCCGCAGGTAAGTCACTGTTTGAAACGGACAGTATCGGTGCTCCTGGCATTAACCCAACTTTTATTATTAAAAAAATTACGGAACGCATCTCTATTGAAAATCCTGGCGACCCGGGCACTTACCTGATGTCGGAAACATTTAAAAAACCTGTTCCGGGTGATCTTTTTACAGCAAGCCAAAACCTGTCACAAGCTGTTCAGTGGGATGCTTTTTTAGATAAAAAAGTAGCGTTGGAAAAGTTTTTTCCACTTCTCCTTAGCGGTTCATCCGATGCGGCCAATAACCAAACATATACGGTTCTGAAAGTACTGAATGCAGGCGCCAATACTGAAATTTTCATTAAGGAACGCATCCCTGTCGCTACCGCTGCCACAGCGGGAAATATTTCCTACAAAAAATATATAAAATATCATAAAACAATTCATTCGCGTAAATCTATATTGATCGATGAAGACCTAAGCGGTGAGATTTCCGTTGGAAATAGCATCGAAATAATAGCCGCGGGCGGAAATAGCGGGGCCTACACTGTTTCGGCTGTTTTTTTTGGTGGCCATTTCAGTAGTATCGAATTCGCTCAGCCCCTGAATGATGTTCGCGCAATGGCAGGTGTGTTGGTTATAAACAAGATAATAGCAGCAAGTTCTTTTGACGCGGCTTCAAACAAGATAATTATTTCCGGGCAACTTATCGGCAAAGAGCTGATACCCGCTTACCGTGAATTTCACCTGGTTGAAGCGGGAAATGATATACACGTATTTGTAATCGGGGGCATACAGGATACTGCGGTCATAACCTCCGTCCCTGATCCGGTAACTACGTCGGCAAGCGGGATTTACGAAGTGACGCTCAATAATTTTATACTTTCAGCTCCGCTGGATACGGAAATCACCTGGTATAAAGGAAGTATCCGCATAGAAGAAGACCCCGCTCATTTCCCGGCAGTCAATTCGCCAAATTACAGAGTGCCCGAAATAAAAGTTTTGCAAATCTGGCAGATAGATATTTCAGGCGCTCAAACCAGGTTGATCGCCTATGATCCTGCGTTTGACATAGACTCGCCCATGGCTAATCCTAAAAACGATTTTATGCCCATCAGGACAGGCAATGACGTGGTAGTGAATGTTCATCCTGGTTACAGGCTTTACCTGACTAAAAACAATGCAAACAATTCAGGCGCTAATGCTTTCCAGTCCGCCGACCTGCTGCCCCTGGCCGGCGAAGGCAGCCGGAGAACCTTGTTGGCTGCAATTTCGAGAGACACTACTACAGGGAAAGAATCAGTGATAACAGCTCCTGTGGCGCTTCTCGCCCAGGAAATAATAATTCCTTTACCACCAGGCGTACCTACCGGCCCTGTCTTTGCAACACGCCCCGATGTATATGGAAAATCTACCTACACTTTCGACATGGACATCAGCACCACGGGCAGACAACCCTATGCAGTGGTTTGCTACAGGGCAGGGATTCGTAAAATATTGGATACCCTGTACCTCCCCGTTACTGTAGAAACCATACTCCGGGATCTCGCGGCTCTTCCTGCCGATGATGCCGCATTTTTCAACGACCGGTTTCATGATCTGGTCAATATGGCTTATGATACCACCACCAATCAGTTCCGCAATTATGTCCTCAATGGTTACCGGTTCCCTAATCCAGACAACAACAGGTATGTTATCCCCAATCCCAATAAAGACATTCGTGATATACCGTTTAACACCACTGTCAGTTTAGACCAAAACTTTACAGTGACGCTATATCTGGGGCCTGGTCAAATACCTGTAACCGTATTACGGCCTATGCATCAAATCATCAGGGATGCGATAGATGGCGCTTTCCTTTCATTAACCGCACAGCCCATATTGTACCGATATTTAAAGGACGCGCGGATAACTTCTGCCGCAAAACCAAAGATCCGTAACTCAAACGGTGATATGATTACACCCGGCGACCCTGTCAACTTTTATGAGTTTGACCCATTTCCTATGGCGGTCAAATACCAGGATAATTCACAAGTAAAGCTGCGGTTTACAGATTATACGCTGGACGGAGCTGCAGATACCTGTTACTTTTATTATGGAGTGGAAATAAACAGCAGGTTTGAAGTAAGCGACCGGAGCCCTGTTGCGGGACCAATTTCTCTCATAAATACCATGCCTGCTGAAGCGCCGGCTATAAAAGAAATTATTAGTATCCCGGCAGATATACTAAGAAAAAAAGGTCCGCAGGTAAGTTTTAAAATAAACAATTTTATAGACAGTGAAAAAGTAAAACGTATACGAATTTACAGAACCACCCGACACCGTGATGCAGCGTCTGTGAGAACTATGACCCTGGCCAATGAATTAAGTCTTAACCAGCCTTTGATTGACGATTTTCATACTATCATTGACCTGCCTTATGGAGAGCCTTTATTTTACCGTATAGTAGCATTACGGGAAATTATCAACGAGCAGGGGCTTATAGAGTATGTACCGTCGAAGCCATCCGAAATATCGCTTACAAACATTATAGACGAAGTCAATCCCCCAACTCCTGAATTGTCATTTTCAAGCAGTCTCTTTACTACGGGCGATATACAAATAATGGATGTTGTGCTTTCCTGGCAGAAAACCGTGCACAACGGAAGTTATATCATGTATAAACTGAATAGTTCGGGTAATTGGGTTAAATTTCACGAATTGGCAGTAAATGATCCGACGATTCATGTTCCCCTGGCAACAACACCACTCCGTAGTGGTAACCTGGACAAGCTTACCGCCGGCGGTGACAATATTTATCATCACTTTAAAGTAGTTGCGGTAAACTCCTCCAATTTAATGAGTATTGAAGAAAATTTAATTACTATTTAATACTTCAGAGAAAGTTTATAAAACTATAATTATTGAGCGGGTTCTCATGATTGCAGAAAGTAATTCAGAAACCAAGGGATTTGAACGCTACGCAGGGAACAGCCAGGCTCTTGTGGATTAAGAATGGTAATTTTTTACTCTCGAAGCAAAGGCTACCGTCAAAATTAAAACTCAATTTTTGGCATCCTTTTATTGAAACATTTTACCCTCAACCTAAAACCACTAATCACTTGCAATTGGCTGACAAAAGATATATATTTGTAAAGAGGTTGTTGGCTAGTTTAAAAAACGACGAAATCACAGGGGACAAATCTGAGAAACCCTAAACATTTTATGCCATATCCCTATAGTTACCAACGAGCATTAAACATCGTGGAGGTCCAATTCTTATAAAAGCATAGTAATATTTCAAATCCACCCACGCCAGACTATTATTCCAGGTTTTAGGGAAATGAAAATTAAGTCATTTTTTTTATCAGTCATTCTGCATTAAATACTTTAATGAAGTCAGGCAAGTGAAGTCTGGCAAATATTATTAATGACGCCGTTGCTGATTGTTAAAGAACAAAATACTTTGACCGGCATCAAAAACACTTACGAATGCCAGTACTATTGAGATGGTAAGGTTGAAGTTGTCCGAATCAATTATCATCTCGAAGATCAAACTCTATAAATGCAAATTTGATACGTCTCCTTCCGCACTTGCCTCACCGACAAAAATCCGGCGTTAAATAGAAAATCATCATGGCACTGATGGAAAATTAATAGTTGTTAGGATGATACCTCAGTACAGCAATTGGAGGAAGGTGTTTAAGCTGTAAGGATCAAATGGTTTTGTATTATGTTGTGATTAACAAATTAAAATTAATAAATGAAAAAAATACTGCTTTTAATAATTAGTTTGGTATTTAATAATATTATTGCCAATGCCCAATACAACATGCCTATATCAGGTTTGGACAAACATACTTCCTGTGACGATATTTTTTTTGACGACGGGGGTTCTGCAAATGACTACTCAAATAATGTGAATAGTGTTGTTACCATTTATCCTTCCATGCCTCTGGCAAAAGTAAGTGTAACCTTTAATTCATTCAGCACACAAATTCAGTATCGTGATGCTGCAAATATTAATAAATTTGTTGACGATATTCTTTACGTGTATAATGGCAACGACACAACTGCAACCCAGATTGGAGCATTACAGGGGCTGGCAGGTTACGGAACAATTGTTTCAACAGCAGGCGATGGCAGTTTAACCTTTAAATTTGTTTCGCATACGCCCCATCCCAACTATACACCTCCAGGTGGCAGCAGGGCCGGATGGAATGCTACAATTTCTTGTAGCCCCGCACCTCCAACCGATATTACTATGATAGCCGGTACAGCTTTTAAAACCTGCGGCGGGAATTTTTTTGATGGAGGAGGACCGGGCGGAGATTATATGAATAATCAAAATAGCACCCTAACCCTTTATCCTTCCACACCGGGAGCAAAAGTAAGTGT
>JBDTWP010000081.1:0-19582 GCA_040006615.1 Ferruginibacter sp. | reverse complement strand
TTTCTTAACGGATCATATTGAAATTTTCCAGCACTTTTTATTCGAGGCCGCTTTCATATACTAATTGCGAATGTTTCACCTAATTCTATTTTTTTAATATTCAATATCCAGGGTCCAAATCCCTCCCTTCATTTCGTAAAGCTAATAAATTGATCACCAAAAACAGGAATCACCTTGTTTGATTAGTGCCTTACAAATAAAGAAATGTTTCGCAGCATTAAAAATATATGAACTGGCGCTAAATTTGTTGGTAACGGGAATAAAAATTATTCATCCCTGGTGGGATGTTATGAACCCGGGAATGATTACGATAAAAGAATCCCGATAAAATTTTATATATGAAATCCTGCTACCCTCTTATTATCCTGTTCATTCTTTTTCCTGATCGCAAGGCATTTTCCCAGGACCTGTTTATCGGTAAAGACACCACCATCAATAGTGACTGGAACATACCTTCGGGAACCATTCTGAAATTTGGGAGCCGGGGGCATATCAGCGGTAAGGGAACTATCAGGGGTGGTATAATTGATGCTTCGCTGGGACAATGGATATTTGATACTACTTTAACAATCGTGCCGGAAGGAACATATGGCAGGGAGTTTAGCGCTAAATGGTTTGGCGCCGGCAGGGTAAAAGATAATAGTACCGCTTTACAAAAAGGTATCAATACCGTACTCGCCAACAGTGAAACCCTGCGGGATTTTTTTATTCCCAAAGGCATTTATAACTTTAGTAAATCATTAACCATTGCCACTATTTATAAAGGCCAATATACGGGCAGCACGATTCATATCTATGGTGAAACCTCTTTCTGGGATTGCTGCAACGGCACTTTATTAAAGTACACGTCAACAGACGGATTTGCAGTCGGGCTGCAGCTTAACAAGGGAACTGAAATAAATAACCTTGCCATAACAGGAGAATTTAAAGCACCCGCCGGTGCAGATTCCGGTTATTATAATACGGCTTTTGAAAAATTTAAAGATGCAAACGGAAAGTGCGGTGAAATGTATGCCGGCATTGTGATCGACTATGATGGTACGAAGAACCAGGGTGGTTCAACGGGTGTAAAGATCCACGATATTTCGGTTGGTAATTTTAGTATCGATTACCTGGTGAGTCCCAATGGTAAAACTTTCAATGCGGATATTTTGTTATTTGAGAACATTAAATGTGGCGACGCAAAAGTTGGGTTTGCTTCCGGGCAGGCCCAGGAGAAAGGCAATGTGATCAGGGGGATCTATTCCTGGGGTAGTGTTCACACCCTGATTTCCATCGGGAGATTTGGCAAGGGGCAGGCGGGTAATTATATGATTGATGGCGGAAATGTGGCCGGCAGGTGCATCAGGCTTTTTGATATTAATCAAAGCGGTTGGTATTCAACATCTATTACCAATATATATTCAGAAAGCCTGGGAACCATTGGAAATATCAGCTCTAAAATTCCCGCCGCGATCAGTAATTGTACCTTTCACTTCGTATTTCCTGCTGTTATTGGTAAACAAACCCTGTTTTATTCAAACACGGATAAAACCAGGTTCACCAATTGTATATTCAGGTATTATGGATCCACTGAGCCTATGAAATTTGCCGGAGCCGCATTATATGAAAACTGTTTTTTTAGTGGTGCGCAGGTCAAAGAATAATGATGAGTGATGAGGGATGAGTGATCAGTAATTAGTAACGAAATGCATTGCAATTAAATTAGTATTACTTTTGACATTAAATTTTCCATATGAATAAACTATTTTTTCTCTCCCTGCTAACTATTACCCTCCTTTCCTGTAAAACACCTTCGTCCCCAAAAACTGTCAGCCTTTTCAATGGAACAGACCTTGCCGGCTGGCACGCAGATGTGCCTGAAATGGATACTAATGCAAATGCGAAAACTCCCTTTATTGTACGTAACGGTTTGCTGGTAAGTCTTGGCAGTCCCGGTGGCCATCTTATCACTGATTCTGTTTACCAGGATTACCGCATCGATGTAGAATACCGTTTTGCCTCAAAGCCGGGTAATTGTGGTGTATTGGTTCATTGCTCTACCCCCCGGGCTCTTTACAAAATGTTTCCGAAGTCGATCGAAGTGCAGATGGAGCATGGAAATGCCGGCGACTTCTGGTGCATTGCAGAAGATATTGAAGTGCCTGATATGGAGGCCAGGCGTGGACCCAGGGCGGAGTGGGGAGGAACTGAGGATAAAAAACGCAATATTAAAAATCTTACAGACAGTTCGGAAAAGCCGGTTGGTGAATGGAACAGCATGACCATTGAATGCCTGCGTGACTCGATCAAAGTTTGGGTAAATGGCCAGTTGGAAAACTTTGGATATAATTGTACTGCCGTTAAGGGACAAATAGCATTACAGGCGGAGGGGTCGGAAGTGGAATTTAGGAAACTGGAATTATCACCGATTACCATACTTAGCAAGGAAGCCGGTAATGAAATAAAAAAATAGCGGGCACAAAAGGGTACGGTAAGTTAAAGGTTCTTCAACAGATAATTATGATAGCATACGATGGCCAAATAAGCCGGTTACCGGGAATAAAGACTATTTGGGGATACTGTCTTTGCCTTTATACATCGTATCAGTAGCAGTTTGTTTTGGATTGTAAGTACTTCCGTTTTTTTGTTCCCCTGCCGGGTTAACCTTGTTGTCAGTTGAATCTGCAGATACTGGTTTTGAACTTTCTGTATCATTACAGGAAATAAAAACCATGATTATTACTGCAAATAAACTTAGCGGCCTGCTGATAAATTTCATATGCATTTGTTTAAAATTGATAATCCCCTTGCAGCCCTCAAGGTAAGATCAATATAGTTATCCTGGTTACACATTTTCATCTATATTTTGCATTATTCACAGGTTTTGCCAGCAAGAGATGACTGACTGCCAGCGTTAATATCTTTTCAAAAGATACCATTCCTGGCAGGCAGTATTCAATTAGCTTTGATAAAAATAATCCCATAATTCCATCAAAGTAGAAATCAGCCGAAATGCATACCATCAACGATGTTCACCAGCAATTTGCGGAATTTTTCAAAAGCGACACCCTGAAGCCCTATGCATACCTGGTTTCAAAAAGATTAGCCGAAGGGCATATCTGCCTCCATTTAGATAATCTTTATCTTTTGCCCGGGGAATTACCCGAATCCGAAAAGTATAGATTGACCGCTACCAAAAAAGACCTTTTGAATGAACCAATGGTGGCTATCGAAACCGGAGAAAAGCAACCCTTTATTTTGCACAATGATCGTTTATACCTCCAACGCTATTTTGCTTATGAATCAGCTATTGTAGATGCAGTGCATTCCTTTATTGCTGTTGAAAAAAAAGAAAGGAGCGGGCGTCTTCAGCTTCTGTTAACTCACAGGGATTTTATCCGGTCGTTGGGTGCCAATGATATTGTGAAGAATCTTCCTGATGAAGAAAAAATTGACTGGCAGCAGGTTGCCGCGATTCAGGGAGTGCTCAATAATTTTACTATTATCACCGGTGGCCCGGGAACCGGGAAGACCACCACGGTTGCTAAAATATTAGCAATATTATATACGATTCAGCCATCATTAAGAGTCGCGCTGGCGGCCCCAACAGGTAAGGCTGCAGTGAGGATGGCCGAATCTTTAGCAGCCTCCCCCTCCATTGTGAATGAATCCATCCGGGAAAGGTTTAACACCCTTTTACCCACTACCATTCACCGCTTATTAAAATATGTGCCGGATTCACCTTATTTCAGGCACGATAAGACCAATCCCCTTATTCACGACCTGGTAATAGTAGATGAAGCCTCCATGATCGATGTCGCCTTGTTTGCAAAATTATTAGCTGCAATCGGCCAACATACCCGTATCATTTTGTTGGGAGATAAGGATCAATTAGCTTCAATAGAAGCCGGAAGTTTGTTGGGTGACCTCTGCCAAACACAAAAGCAAATGAATTTTATGCCGGCCGGGAATATTGAATTGATCAATTCATTTATCCCGGAAAAAGAGAGGCAAATTACAGCAAACTATGTTTCAGCAGGAGATAATGCGTTGTCTGAACATATCATCGAATTAAAGCGAAGTCACCGCTTTACCGGTGATGGAGGCATCGGAAAATTCAGCAGGGCCATTATCCATAGCAGGCTGGAGGAGATAGCATTATTTGCAGATATAAACAACGATCCCGATGTAGAGGTTGATACGGGTTATTCTGATGAACTTTTCAACCGGTTTATAAACGATTACGCTAATTATATCCGCGAGAAAGATATTGGATCCGCGATAGGGAAACTCAACCAGCTTCGGGTATTATGTGCCGTCAGGGAGGGGCCCCAGGGATTGAATGCGGTCAATCGAAAAATAGAGGGCCTGCTGGTAAGAAATGGATTGATAAATACCAATACCGAATATTATGAGAACCGGCCAATCATTGTAACGCATAATTATCCGGAACTTAAATTATTTAACGGGGACGTAGGAATCATCCGGCGGGATAGTGGCGGGAACCTGAAAGCATGGTTTGAGGACAGTGATAAAAATTTAAGGGCCATACTTCCGGGCTATATAACAGCGGTTGAGACGGTTTTTGCCATGACTATACACAAAAGCCAGGGTTCAGAATATGGGAGGGTTTTGATAATGCTGCCTGCAATCGCGGACCAGCCTTTACTTACCCGCGAATTATTGTACACGGCCATTACCAGGGCAAAAGAATTTGTATTGTTGCAGGCTTCAAGGGAAGTGATTATGTATACTGCAAACAGAAGTGTTCGCCGGGCTTCAGGTATTATGGAGCGGTTTTAGGCCATCCAAACTTTCAAAGGTTGGGTGGCTTAAAACCGCATCAATCATCAAACCATCAACGATCAACCATGAGTTTACAATTAAACGTCTCCAATTCTTTAGAAGATCTGGCGCGGCAATTGGCAACGAGTTTAAAGGAACAGGCAGTCAGTGTTTTTCAGAAGCAATGGCTGGTTACCCAAACCGATGGGATGAATAACTGGCTTACGATACAGTTGGCCGGGAAGATGGGTATTAATGCCAATTGCCGGTTTCTAAAGCCAAACGATATTGTTAGCCAGCTTTACAATTGGTTGGGCGGAGATAGAAAACAAGTGCTTGGTGCGGATCATTTACAATGGCTGATTTTTAATTTATTGGATGATGAGGCATTTGTGCAACGGTTTAAGACTATTTCAAACTACTATTATGGGGATGACGTAAAGCGCATAGCCCTTGCCGGGAAGGTAGCCGATCTTTTTGACCAGTACCAGGTGTACCGGCCGGAGATGGTGGATGAATGGAACAAGGCATCTATAGATAAAGTTGCCGCGGGGGAATGGCAAAAGTATGCCTGGATCAAAGTGAAGGAAGAAACAGGAGATGCTTTGACGGATAAGACCAGCGTAATATACTTTATCATCAATGAACTCAATGACCCGGCCCGGCAGGAAAAGCTATTCGCCCGGTTACCTCATCTTCATATTTTTGGCGTTTCTATCATCACACAATTGCATATTCATTTATTCAATGAATTGTCAAAATATATTTCGGTCAGTTTTTATTTGTTAAACCCGGCGCCACTAGTTTACTGGCTGGACGATAAAACTGAAAAACAAATTGCGGCCATGGCCCGGTTGCAAAAGTTGCGGGGCAACCAGGCAGGGCGATTGGAAGGAACAGGGAACCCTTTATTGATCGGTTGGGGTAAAGTGATCCAGGAAACATTTGGCCTACTGTTTGAAAATGATGCTTTTTTGAATGTCTACAACGATTCGGGGGTTGAAGAGCCCGTAACGGGTACCAGGGATACATTACTTCAAAAAATTCAACAAGATATATTTTATAACCATGATTCGCACGGCAGGAATCTGCTAACCCCTGAAGATATGCGGGATGGATCATTAACCATTAATGCCTGCTATACGCCAGTAAGGGAAGTTGAATCATTATATAACTATCTCGTGCATTTGGCAGACCGGAAAAAGGAACGGCTTTCTCCAAGAGAGATCGTGGTAATGGTGAGCGACATTAATGCCTATTCGCCATATATAAAGGCAATATTCAATACCGCCAAATACCGTTTTCCTTATACGATCGCGGATGAAAGTTTTCAATCAGGCGACAGTTTATTTTCCGCGATTGAATCCATATTAACTATCAGGGAAGATAGTTTTAAAGCGGAGGAAGTGATGCAGTTGCTTGATTCCCGGTATATCCGGGAGCGGTTCAACATTGTAGATACTTCCCTGGTACGCAAAGTGGTTAGCATGGCCAATATCCGCTTCGGCATTGAAGGCAGTATCCGGGATGATACCGTATTGGTAAGCTGGAATACAGGTTTACAGCGCATAATATATGGTATTTGCATGGGTGGGTCCACTGAATATCGCGTTGGGAACGATACGATCTATCCACTGGATGTGGCAGAAGGCGCCGATGCGATGGAACTGGTTCGTTTTGGTCATTTTATTGAAGTATTGAAATGGTATGTAAAAGATCGCGTAAATAAAAGAACCCTGTCTGAATGGGGCCGCTACATTCACCAGGTAACAGACAACATGGTATACCAGTCGGATACAAATGAAGTTGAAGAAGATTACCAGCGTTTGCTGGGGTATATTGAAAATTTAAACTCACTAACGGATACACATAACGAATCTGTCAGCTTCGAAGTGTTTAAGCATAGTTTCCTGGATATTATCTCCACGCAAACCCGTTCCGGTTCTTTTGCTGCCGGCGGTATTACTTTTTGTTCACTGATACCCATGCGTAGTATCCCATTTAAAGTGGTAGCGCTGCTCGGAATGAATTTTGATAAATTCCCCCGCAGGGAGACACCGCTTAGTTTTAACCTGATGGAACAAAAACGCCGTAAAGGCGACAGGAATGTAAAGGACAATGACAAACATTTGTTTTTAGAAACTATTTTATCGGCACAGGAATATCTGTATATCAGCTATATTGGCCGGAATGCAAAAGACAATAGCATTCACCCGCCTTCCGCATTGGTGGATGAACTGGTAGATTACGTAGAATCCGGTACATCGGGAACAACTGATACCGTACGGGATATGCTCATCACAACGCAACCCCTGCATAGCTTTAGCCAAAAATATTTTCAACATTTGCCCGGCTTATATTCCTACCTGGGTGATGAGCTGTCTCCGGAGGAAGGGAATAAAAAAGGTGCGGCAGCTTCCAGGGAAAATAAAGTATTTGAATGGGATGAAATAGCAGTCGGTGCATTGCTGACATTTTTTAGAAATCCTTTTAAATGGTACTATAATAAAGTTCTTGGAATTTATTATAACGACGAAGAAGTGTTATTGCCGGACACCGAGCTGTTTGAACTGGATGCATTACAGGAATGGAAATTGAAGAATGACCTGCTGCACCTGGACGGGGATGCAATAGAATCATACCGTTCAAAAGCTTTGAAAACCGGGGCATTACCCTTAAAGCATATGGCAGATATACAGATGGCCAGAACGCTGGACGAGATAGCACCTATTAAAAAATTATTGAGAGACTGTGTGGGTGATGAATTAGAGCAGGAAGTATTGATAGACATAGCGCTGGATGATGTTGTAATTAGAGGCAAAATAGGCGGAATATATAGTGATAAGATCATCGTGATCTCCTTTTCTAAAAATCATTACAAATACCTGCTGGATGCATATATCAAATACGTGTTGGCAACGGCACAGGGTTTAATGTTGGAGTTAAATTATTTATCAGCAGATGGAAACAGGATATTTACGATTCTCAAAAATGAATTGACCAAAAGTAAAGCTTTAGAAGTGCTTGTTCAATGGGTGGAGTATTTCAAAAAAGGACATGCGGGAATATTCCTGCTCTATCCCGAATTGAATGAGAACCCATTGAAAATACCAGACTACGATTTTGTGAAATTTAATAACCAAATCAGTAAATTCCTGGAAAGGTATTCGAATGAATACCTTCAAAAGGAATATGATAACGGAATATTTGCAACGCCCGCCGCTGTTGATCAATTCCTGGAAAACACTATTTCTATATTTTCACCGGTATCGGAATTATTTCCTGAACTGATTCCACCTTCCAAAACCTTAAAGACCAGCACCAGCTAAATGAGTAATGACAATACCAATCAGCCTTTCGACCCCATCACGGTAGCGCTTGAAGCAAGCAATTTAATAGAGGCCAGTGCCGGAACGGGTAAGACCTATTCCATCGCCATACTGACCCTGCGCCTGGTGTTGGAAAAGAAAATACCCATACAGCAGGTTCTGATGGTAACCTTTACAAAAGCGGCGGTAGCCGAATTGGAAACCCGTATCCGCCAGTTTATGCGCAATGCATTCAAAGTAAGCCAGGGAATACTGATCAATGATGATACCATCACCACAATTGTTCAATATTCCATGAATGACAGGGCTATTGGACAAGTGGAAACATGTCGCCTGCTGAAGGAAGCGGTATTGTTTTTAGATGAGACTGCAATTTTAACCATCCATAGTTTCTGCCAGCGTGTTTTAACGGAGTTTGCATTTGAAACGAATCAGGTATTCGGCCCGGAAATATTGACAGACATAAATGTGATCCTGGCTGACAGGGTAAACGCATTTTGGAGAAAGCATATCACCACCCTGGGTACCGGTCTTTTACAGCAGTTGATAAATACGGGTTTGAGCAGGGCCAGCCTGGTAAATGTGTTGGGTAATGCAATGTCCGGGAAGACTTTGTCGCCGCCGGGTAACATGGGAGAAGGTTTCCTTTCGGAGACCCACCAGGCGGCTTTGTATGAAGAAATCAGCGGGTTTGACATTAGAAAGGATACAATAAAAAGCAGCATTATCAATTTTATTTCAACCAATGCAGATGCCATCAGGTCGGTGACTGAGAAAAATACTTTTGCTAAAAGAAATATGCTGCACCTGCTTCATGATCCTGCATTATTTCTTGATGCTATTATTGATAACAGCGATAAGGCCTATGTTCAAAAACTATATGCCGTAATTTTATCGGATCATGAAAAAATTGTGGAAATAGAGGAGGAAAAACTGCATAGTTTAAAAACACTGATCAATCAAATTTACATGCTTGCTATCCGGGTTATTTCAATAGAAACAGACCGGTATAAGCAGGAAAATAACCAACTGGGTTTTGATGATATGATCACCAAACTGCATTCCGCGGTAGTACTTGATAATAATGAGTTTTTGACCGGTTCCCTGCGCACCAAATATAAGGCGGCCTTTATAGACGAGTTTCAGGACACTGATAAAATGCAATATGAAATTTTCAACCGGTTATTTTCCGCAGATACCATTTTGTTTTATATCGGCGATCCAAAGCAATCTATTTATGCATGGCGCAAGGCGGATATATTTACGTATTTCAAAGCTGCTGATGAGACAGCAAATCGTTTTGGAATGAACATCAATTATCGTTCCTCCCCAGGATTTATTGAAGGCATGAACCTGTTCTTTTTGCCCGCACCCGGTTTTGACAGTTTTTATTTTTCAGGTGAAACCAAATCAATAAATTATACGAATGTAACTTCGCCCGCAAAATCACCAAAAGGAGAGCTGTATAAAGATAAGCGGGTGGATGTGCCCATAACCATATTTGAAAATCCCAACAACGAATCCATCAGCCGCGCTGTAGCTGCGCAGATCATCCAATTGCTGGGTGGTGATAATTTTACGATTGAGGAAAAAGGAAGGCACAGAAAACTGCTACCTTCCGATATAGGCATTATGGTAAGAAAGAATAAACAGGCTGCGGCGATTAAGCAGATACTTTCTAAATATGGCATACCGGCCGTTACGATTGATGACACCAAATTATTGCAATCCGCGGAGGCTCGCCACCTCCTGTATTTATTGGAGGCAGTGATCGATATAAATGCATCATCAATCAACAAGGCTTTATTGTCGCCGTTGACCGGTTTCAACTCGGCAACTATCCTGGCAATGGATGACGAACTGGTGCTGAACCGTTTTAAAGACTATCAGCATCTTTGGGAACATGAGGGCGTTTTTGTAATGCTCACAAAGTTTATAGCAGATTACAAAGTAAAGCAGGTGCTGCTGATTGACACAACGGAGAATGGAGAGCGCATCATCACCAATACACTTCAGTTAATGGAGCTTCTGCATAAAACACAAACCCAAAAACAGTTTTCTTCACTTGAACTGATCAGCTGGCTCAAACGTGGTTTGGAAGGCATGGAAGTAGAAGGCGATGAATTTGAACAAAGGGTTGAAAGCGATGAAGAGGCGGTAAAGATCGTAACTATTCACAAGAGCAAAGGGCTGGAATATAATATTGTATTCGCGCCATTCCTGGACCTGCTGGCAGATACGGATTTTGAATTCGTAACCTTCCGGGATGTTGATACCGGTGAGTATTTATTTTCGGATATTTCATTGATGGAGGGCCACCAATTACAGTTAACCAAAAAGCAACTGGAGCAGGAAAACCGCCGGCTGGTATACGTAGCCGTTACAAGGGCGGTGTACAAATGTTATATCAATAAGAATACCTGGCACCAGTTCAGCCAGTCGGCGATCGCAACATTTGTGAATGCAATAAGGGAGAACGGTACACCTTTAATAGCCTTTGAAGCGTCTCCCGTATTGCCGGATAATTTTAGATATTTAAATTCAAGTCCCCGGCTAATGCCTGCCTACCTGCAGGCAACTAATTTTCAATTGGCGGAAGTGAACTGGCGGAAATTGAGTTACACTTTCCTGGATCCAGGGCATGTTGCAACGTTAAAAAGCGATGCTGCCAAAGGGTTGGATATATACGATGAATTTATTTTTAAACGATTACGGCGTGGGGCAAACACTGGTAATTTGCTGCACTTTATTTTTGAACGGATCGACTTTACTGATCCCGCTCATTGGGTGCAGGTGATCGAAGCCGCATTGAAAAGGTTTATGTCCAATCCACCGGTTGAATACGCAATCAGATTATGGGAATTTTTGCATCATGTCACAGGTACAAGGATCCGGGTGGCAGATTCAGCATTTTGCTTACATGATTTGCCGTGGGATAAAAGATTGAATGAACTGGAATTTGATTTCGGGGTCGCCCCGTTCAACCCGGATGATGTCACCAGGTTGTCGACACCTGGCCTGCCCTTCCAACTCAGGTATGCAAAGGAACTGGAAGGGATCATGAATGGAAAAATTGATCTGTTCTTTGCGCATGCGGGAAAATATTTCATATTGGACTGGAAGTCTAATTTCCTGGGAGATAGTATGACCGATTATTCAAAAGAAAATATACAGTTGGCGATGGGAGAGTCGAATTATCATTTGCAATACCTGGTATATACGCTTGCGGTAAAGAAATATCTCCGGTTAAGGGTTCCCCGTTTTGATTACGCAACTCATTTTGGGGGAGTGATCTATTTATTTGTAAGGGGAAACAGGAAGGGTAGGGAGGAAGGTGTATTTGCATATAGGCCAGATGAAAGTTTGATTGAAAGATTGGATAAATTGTTATCAAAAAGGGTGGAGGGGGTGCAGGAAGGCATTACTCCGTAAAAGTGGGTTATGTGGTTTAAACAAAATACTGCGGATATTTTTTATTTTAGCGGAACTTTTACCTTTAGCCTTACTTTTTATCAAATTGTTCCAGGTTCAGCTTTGGGTCTAATTTTTCATTGGATGAAACGATTTCATCCCACCCCCTCTCTTTTTTTCCTTCTGCAGCTTCTCTGCCCAATATGGCAGTAAGTGTTGATTCAGCTCCCTGTCGGGCTTCATTCAGGTAATTTCCCGATTCTATACTTTTGATAAAAGCCTGCTCCTTGTTTGAATCCGCGTCATGGAGCGAGGAGAGAAAAACACCTGCAGCCTGCTGCTGAGAGGTGGGTACACTTTCTCCCTTTGCAATACCTGAATCCCATTGATTGTCGCCTTTAATATATACACCTCCGCTATAATGCGCTTCGGCAACACCTTTTGTTCCGATAAACCTGCAACACACATCACCAAAAGCCGGACCTATTTGTGTGGAAATGATGCTCATATTTATATCGCCGGGATATTGATACAGCACCTGGTAATTATTCCAGACATCACCTTCAGAAGGGCCTCCCTTCTTTCCCCCGGTGCCGGTTGCATGTACAGGATGCCCATTGAGCGCCCAGTTGCAAATATCCAGCATATGAATTCCCTGGTCCAATAATATGCCTCCTGATAATGACTGGAAATGGAAATGATTGCGGATGCGGAATTCATCATCAGAAACATTTTTGACCTGGTGTATCGCCATAGAGGATGAAATATAATAAAGTTGCGCACTGATCATATCACCTATATCGCCGCCGTGAATTCTCTTCACCATTTCGGCATACGCTGTCGCATGACGTATTTGAAAGCCAATTACAACGCTCAGCTTTCCATTCAGCTTTTCTCCAACCTCCTGTACTTTTTTGCAACCTTCCACATCAGGAGCAACGGGTTTTTCGCAATAAACATGTTTTCCGGCAGCTACTGCCGCTTCCAAAAATGCAGGATGTGAATAAGCAGGCGAAGAGATGAGCACGGCATCCACATCTTTATTCTCCAATAATTTAAGATATGCTTTTGAGCCCTGGTAAATGTTTGATTTCATTATCAGGGGGAATCCCTTCGCGGCATTCAACCGGTTAAATTTAGTCCCTCCAGTTTGCAATTGATCGTCAAAAAGATCAGCCATTGCAATTATATTGGTATTGGTGTTTGCTGACATAGAGGAGATGACCGCAGTACCCCGTTGTCCACATCCAATGATACCAACCCGGATCGCAGAATTAGCCTTTGAGCCAAAAACAATACCTGGTTTTAAAATGGTTATTGACGAAATGATTGCAGCGCTTTTTACAAATGATCTTCTTTTCATTTTGTGTGTTTTTTAAATTATACTTTCCCGCAAACGCATAAAGCAACTTCATTGATAAACTGTTCACAATTCCATTATATGCCATGGCTTCCGATAACCCGCAAGTTTATGATTTTACTGCTTAATTCAATGTGAAAATTTCCAATGGAAATATACGTGAAAAATTGTAGAGTAAAATCCTTTTATGCTGCCATGCCATTTGTAACAAACTTCCAAAAATTAATTATAATTAAATCGTAATATTGCGGGTAATTAAACAGGAATATTTTTATGACAAAATCTCTTTTAACAAAAGATGTTCGGCAGGAAGCGACAATGCTGATTGATGCTTTCAATAAGAAGACCTTAAAAGGTTCAACTGATGTTTTCTACATTCCTAAATTTAAAGGTAACTTTCTCTATCTTCATAGAAAAGAATATGCTAATATCTCACCGGTAGCCAGGCTGACATATACCGGGGACTTCAAAAAATGGGAATTCGCAATATTTAAATGGAGCCGGGAGCAATACGATCCTGAAGAATGGTTCTTTCCCGGGGTAGAACATGTTAATGGCACCATTGAAGGCGCAATGAAAGCAGGGCTGGTTGCTTATCCTGTCTGATTGTTCCAGGTTCGCTGGCTTCCCCACCGGCCCACTTTGAAATTAATCCGGCCGTTCAAAATCGTAATTTGTTATTCCCAAAGTTTTATGAAAGCGTATCTATCAAGAAGGCAATTCCTTAAAGCAGGAACTTCATTTTTGCTGGTTATGCAAAAAGACCAGGCGCTTTCGG
The DNA here is from genome assembly GCA_040006615.1 of Ferruginibacter sp. Taxonomy (GTDB): domain Bacteria; phylum Bacteroidota; class Bacteroidia; order Chitinophagales; family Chitinophagaceae; genus Ferruginibacter. The sequence continues at coordinate 5,937 of JBDTWP010000081.1, read as the reverse complement.
TAATGACGGTTTCCGGCACCATACCAGCAACTGAAATGGGCACAACTTTGATTCATGAGCATTTCCTGGTTGATTTCATTGGTGCGGATAAAATAAATTTTAACCGCTGGAACAGGGAGGAGGTTGTAAATAAAGTGCTGCCTTATTTATTGAAAGCGAAGGAGTATGGGGTAAAAACATTGTTAGATTGTACACCCGCGTTTTTGGGTCGTGATGTATTATTGCAAAAAAGACTTTCAGCGGAAAGCGGGATACAGGTATTGACAAATACAGGTTATTATGGCGCTAAGGGAAATAAATATTTGCCATCATGGGCGTTTGTGGAAACACCTGCGCAAATAGCTGAGCGGTGGATAAGCGAATTTGAGAAAGGAATTGAGAACACACCAATAAAGCCGGGGTTTATCAAAATAGGTGTTGATGCAGAACATATATCCGCGCTTCACCAGAAGTTGGTAAAGGCAGCGGGGCTAACACATTTACAGACAGGCTTAACCATTTGCTCTCATACGGGGATTGCAATACCGGCATTTGAGGAGATTGCTCTGCTTCAAAAAATGAAGGTCCATCCTTCTTCATTTGTATGGACCCATGCCCAGGCTGAAAATGATATATCGCAACATGTAAAAGCCGCCAAAATGGGCGTATGGATAAGCCTTGATGGAATTGGCTGGGGGGATTTTGAAAAATATGCCGACTCAATCAGTAACTTACAATCTGCAGGATTGTTGAATAAAGTTTTGATTTCCCATGATGCAGGCTGGTATAAGCCGGGAGAGAAAGAAGGTGGAAGTTTTACGGGGTATACAAATATTTTCACGGAGCTGGTCCCGCTTTTATATAAGAGAGGATTTACCGCTAATGATATACAGCAATTGCTGGTTAAAAACCCCTCAGAGGCTTTCGCGATAAGGGTAAGAAAAACATAAACAGAGTCTGTAGGAAAACCCGATGATTGAGAACTGGTAAGGGTTGTAAAGGATTGTTTTTCCCGAATGATATAACCTTCTACACTTTTTTGATCGGGTCAATTTATTTACTATTTCTTAGGTTATGAGCAATATTATTAGATTTTCCGGCGATGATTTAGCTCCACCTTCCGAAATCTGGTATCTCCAGCCTGGGTTTCGCTCCACGAACCGAAATCGAGTATTGGTTCGTGGAGCGAAACCAAGGCTGGATAACCTATTGTGGACTCGTCATTAACTTACAATCCTACTTTTAAATTGGCCCCGGTAGATACAGTTATTTTGGCGCCGTTATTTAATTTAATGCTTTTGCAATGGCCGGTAACCCCGTTATTAATTACCGGTGAAAAAGGAGTTCCCGCAGTTATTGTTATATCGTCTGTTACAGTAGGCACTGTGCCGGTGGACCAGTTACTGCCTGTTGACCAGTCAGTACTCGTGATCCCCGTCCAGGTATACTGGTAAGGTCCCTTCGTTACCTGTATATCCAATAAATAAGTTCCCGTTGTTCCGGTAAAATACGGTGCAACATCAAAATAAATTGAGTGGCCACCGCTCATACTTAAACTGCCCGGCAAAACATCATCATAGGCTCCGGACCAGTTAACACCATCTGTTGAGTAGGAGAATAACGCATCCAAAGAATAGGTATTTCCATTTCCGCTATTATATGCGTCATGCAGCCTTGCCGAGATTGTATAATTATAACCCGCAGGTAAATTAATTTTATAATAATCATAGTCAGTTCCTAGATGACAATTCGAACCCTGGGTACTAACCGTTGCATTGTTCCCGGGGATTGATAAGGGGAGAGTATAAGATTGTACCGTCGTATTATTGTCCTCGAATTTGTCTGGTTGCAAATCAGGTAACTTAACAATGACTTTAATAGGATTCTGATAATAACTTGACCCGGTAAGTTCCCAGTTGCCGGTAATCGATTTATGAACTACTGCCAGGAAATATGTTCCGGGATCAGATACAATAGCCGTATTGGAAAAAGTTAAATAAGGCGGCAGGTATGTAAAGCCCGGGGGCAAACCGGCATTTTCATCATAGGTACCTATCGTTTCGGCAAATGCGCCATCCAGGTTGTAAAGATTAACCTGGTACTGTCCTGTAAAGGGGGTAAATCCGTCATTGATAATATTTACATTCACTGAGCTTGCCTGCCCTTTTATTAAAGTAGTGCCCGTGTTAATCGTGATTGATGAATTCAACTCAATATCATTGGTATTTACGACGGCTATTTGAACAAAATTTGCATATGATCCATTATTGGCAAGGGCAATCCAGTTACCTCCTGTAAGGCGATAAAATAACCCAACATTATATGTTCCGGGTAACATACCTACCATTCCTGCATTTGAAAATACAAGATCATTGATATAAGCAAATCCTGCCTGTAAAGATTGGCCGGATTTAATTTCTACGTAATCAATAAAATTATTTGAATTGTCAAAAATGGCCGCACAATAGTCTCCGCTAAAATTTGCCGTGCCATTATTAACTATATTAGTCGAAACAGTGAAAGCCTGTGCATAATTGATAGAAGCTGCGGAAGGTGTAACATAATTGTAAAGTCCCATATCGAAGGTCTGCACATTTGTTGGAGGCTCAATTCCGATTACGGCTTGCTGCCCGGCATTATATCCTCCTGAACCTCCGCCTGTGCCGGTTCCTGAAGGATTTAAAGCATTTATTTGAAAGAATCCATCATAAAAGCCATTCCAGCCCCAGTTAAAATGAATAAAGCTATTGTTATCGTACCCATCTGCCACAAAGCAATGCCCTCCACCGTTGCCAAAACCGGCATATAAAACGGGATGGCTCACATCAAATTCCGACTTTAATAAATTCACCCATTGCAGGTCAGTATAATTTAAGCGTTGAACGCCGTGTAAGCTATTTTTATAACTGAAATAAGTTTTGAGCGCATATTCAGCACAGTTAGTTACCGGGCTTTGCGAGGAAATCACGTAGGCTCCGCTTCCTCCGGCGGAACCAATTCCATAATTCATGTCAACGCTCACTCCCACCTGGTACATTAAGGTGGCTACCGCATTATTGCCAGCTGTCACATTATTTGGCATTGCCGCCCATTGATAAGCAGTATTTCCAAAGTCTGCAGATAAAGTTCCATACTTAGGGTGATCGTAAGAATGAAAGCCTGATCCGCTTAACGGGTAACTCCAGTATTTCATTATTTGAGCCATTGCTGTTGCCACACAGCCCGTCACCGTAGTTTCATTAGCGGCATTATCATGAGGGCATAAAGCATTGTAAAATGGAGATTGGTTCCAGGTGGTTTGCAGTAATGGATTTACAGCAGCAATCGTAGCGGGTCTTTTAAGAATAGTTCCATTTATTAAATCCTGCCATTCCTTTTTTATTTCATCAGTGGCCTTTATTTTCTTTTCTATTATATATTGAATTTCTTTTTTGTAGCCTTCCAGCCATTTAGTAGTATTTGGAGGGATATTATTGGGATCGAACGAACTTTCAACTGAATACCCCAAAACCGGAATTACATCATCATCCCCGGACACAATAACGAATCCTTTGGACGTGCCCAGGTTAAAAACATAAAAATTAACCGCTTCGGGATCACCTGATTGACTCAGACCTTTTGAGGTTGCTTTATAAACTAACTGAAGATTGGTAATATTTTTCAGGGTTGTTGAGTTTACCCTGGTAGTCAGGAATAACCTGCCTATTGAATTGGCTGTTTTCTCGTCAATTTGTTTTCCATAAATAAAATGATATACAACCAAAAGGGATAAGAAAGCAATTATTTTTTTCATGGACAGGCAGTTGAGATGGTACAAAGCGGGAAGCATCAATTTAAGCAGGCAGTTCCCCAGCGTGTTTTTAACATCCTTACTCTTTTACATACACCAGCGGTGATTCTTCTAACAGTTTCCCCAGTTTGCCAGGCTGTTCCCTGGTTGATTGAGGCATCCAGTCTTCGGGTGCATTTTTATAGGCTTCTTCCAGCAGTTCCTTCGCCCTGATCTCATCACCCAAACCAAAGTAAGCCTCACCAAGGGTGGCCTGTACCCAGTACCGGATTTTCCAATATTCCCGAACCAATTCAGGTTTTTCAGGGATTGGGTTTTCTTTTAACCAGTTTTCACAAATGGCTTTTACTTCAGTTCGTACCCTGCCTGCCTGCACATAGTCTGTTATAGCATTTGCATGGTCGATTGCATCCGCGGCACTCACATTCAGCAGGTAGGCAAAGTTTATACCATTATAATAATCGTTCCGAAGGAAAAATCCTCAGTCATATGCACGAACGGCTTAATATGGACGATAAGGTACAAAACAAAATAAATAAAATGAAATAAAATTAATCATCCCTTCTCATAAAGGAAAAAGTATGCAAGGGTCGCAGTGCAAAGATATTACTCATTACCTTGTTTTTAATCCTGGTAAAAAATACACCGGTAATGATTAACCATAACAGCCAAAGTGTACTGCCAATAAAGCCTGCCATTTCCCAAACCGGAAACTCTGGAATTACCGTAGCAAATAATTCGGCCTGTGCCAGCAGGTAAATAACGGATGCCCCAATGCCAAGCCAGTTTACCCATTTGGGAAAGAGCCTTAATTTTATGAATGCATACGATACCATGATTGTCCATGCAATTGTAAATAGCTGCCCGATATGTTCACCCAGTAAAACGCCTCCAAACTGGTGAACAACGAGGAAGGAAATTTTGGCTGCCTCTTTCGAAGCAACATCTCCTGCTGTTAGATAATTATTTGCTATTAGGGGAACAACGAATACCCATCGAAGTAATCCAATGATTTGTACTATGCCGGAAATTATACCTACTGTTGTTACCCATTTAATGAAACTGAATTTGTTTTCTAATTTTTGTCCAATAAGGATATAAGCAATCAACAATGGCAATCCCAGTATGGCGAAGGCCCACCAGGTAAAGATCAGTGCAGGTCCGCCATCATGAAACTTTGTTAATACCGTTCCCGCATCATGGCGCAGAATACCAGGGTATTCAAAGGTTATGGTAAGAATGGTGTATGGAATAAATACACCAATTGCGCCGGTAATTAGTAAGTAGCCGATTGTCTTTTCAATTTTCATGATTCAACTATTTAGATTCAAATGAATAACCAATGGGGGGCAGGGATTATATTGAGATCCCCGCATTTATTGTTTGTCTTTTATTGCTGGTATCCTAACGCATTTGCGATGTTTTTGTATTTGAAAACTATGGGGAGGGACGAGGCTAAATTAATACCTGGAATTTAAAGAATGAACAAAAACTAAATTGACACCCGGTAAAAGGAATAAATACGAAGATACTAAATAAATTAGTGTAAAAATACTAAATTAATTAGTATATCATTCCTACCTTAGCTCTTTAAACCACAGCATGTACATCAACTGCAAGACCTATTTTAGCTTTCGATACGGAACATTATCTGCGAAGGACCTGGTGAAGGCCGCCGCAGAAAAGGGGGTGCCGGCGCTCGCATTAACCAATATCAATTCCACCTGCGATTGCTGGGATTTTGTGGAGGCTTGCCGGCTGGAAGGTATTAAACCAATCACGGGAGCCGAGGTACGCAACGGGGACAGGTTATTATACATTTTATTAGCCGCCAATGATGAGGGGATTGGATGGATCAATGATTTTTTATCAGCTCATTTACTGGAAAAGAAACCATTTCCTGAAAAAGCAATTGAACAATCTTTTTTTACCAACTTAGCGGATGGCTTCGTTATTTATCCGCTGGAAGCCAGGGAGGCCGAAGCATTATTTCCTAATGAGCGTATTGGGGTAAGGCCGGCGGAGGTAAACAGGCTATTTGGAATGGACCTGAAAAAATATGCTGCATCCTTTGTAATACGCCAACCGGTTACATTCCTGGATAAGCAACATTTTAATATCCACCGTTTATTGAGGGCAATAGATAAAAATGTGCTGCTCTCTAAGTT
>JBDTWP010000080.1:0-19657 GCA_040006615.1 Ferruginibacter sp. | reverse complement strand
TTGTAAGGCATTTCTTTCAGAATAATTATACCCATTATAATTATTATTACAATGCCAAAAATAAAATATCCAGCGTTATTGAAAGAGCGAAAGCAGCCCAGAAGGATGACTATACTAAACTACTTAGCTACTATCCCTTCTCGTTAGAAAACACAGCCGGGCAAAAATCTGAATTAGACTCGGTAATTTTTAAAGCCACCGCGGGAATACTCTTACATGACCTCAGAAATGACTGGGTAGACAATATGTACCTGTTGATGGGCAAGGCGTATTATTTCAGGAAAGAATTTGATTCAGCGGCAGCGACTTTCCAGTTTATTAATTACAATCTTTTTCCCCGTGAGAAAAATGAAGACGACAACAGGGTCATTGGCACAAGTGATGCATCGAGTAACAGCAGTTTAAGTATTGCAAATAAGGAAAAACAAAATATCTTACAAAAAGTGACTGCCGAACCACCCAGCAGGAACGATGCGCTGATCTGGATGGCACGCACCTTAATTGAACAGAATGAAATGGGCGAATCTGCCGGCCTGATCAATACCCTGCAACACGATCCAAACTTACCTGACCGCCTTCGCAATGACCTGGACGATGTAAATGCTTATTGGTTTTACAAACAAAATATTTTTGACAGCGCTGCTAATTACCTCGAAAGGGCTCTTAGCAAAGCGGATACCAAAGCCGACTTGTCAAGATCAGAATTCCTGTTGGCGCAATTATACGAAAATACCAATCAGTTTAATAAGGCAACTGAATTTTATGAAAAAGTTTCTACCCATACTGTAGATCTGTTAATGGATATTTATGCCCGGTTAAACAACGCTAAAATGCTCAAGAGTTCAAATCCGGAGGAACTCACCAACAGCATTAACAACCTGGTAAGAATGGCTAAAAAAGATAAGTTTGAAATGTACCGGGATATTCTGTTCTATTCTGCCGGCGAATTGGCGATGCAAAAGCCTGATAGCAATGCGGCAGCAGGCTATTTCAATAAAAGTTTACTATATAACGAAACAAATATAACATTCAAAAACAAGGCTTTTCTACAACTCGCGGATATGGCTTTCAACCGAAAGCAATTTAAGACCGCCTTTGCACTGTATGATAGTTTGCAATCCGGCGACACTACGCTCAATGACCGCTTAGCTTCTATCCAGGCAAGGCGAAATGGGCTGGCAAAGATTGTTGAAAAGATTGTTATCATTGAAAGGGAAGACAGTTTGCAGGCCATCGCGGCCATGGTTCCGGAAGCCAGGACAGTGTTTATAAAGAAAATGGTTAAACGATTGCGTAAAGAGAAAGGATTAAAAGAAACCGATACCAATACAGAAAGCGAGATGATGAGCTTCGATAATAAATCGGATAACAGAAAAGATGAGCCGGTAGATCTTTTTGCCGCCGGCAGCAAGGGAGAATGGTATTTTTATAATAATTCCTTAAAAAGCAAAGGTTTTACTGATTATAAAAGAAAATGGGGATCCCGAAAAAACGCAGATAACTGGCGAAGAAAAAATGCCTCAGCCACGGCCGTGGATAATACTGCGGGTCAGGGGATCGGGCTTAATATTGCGCCAGATGATCTTGATAAGCCCGAAATTCCTAATACAAGAAGCAGGATCAACAATAAAGATTTGTCTAAATCAAATACCGCCGACAATACGAATGATCTGGTGCAGCCTGAAGATATAAGCTATGAAGGGCTAATGGCAAATGTTCCTTTGACTCCGGAAAAAATGGATGCAAGCAATACTTTACTTGCCGTCAATTTATTTGAGTTGGCAAAATTATACCAGGATGAACTCGAAGATTATGCGCTTGCGATTATTACTTATGATCAATCCCTATTGCGTTATCCGGACTCGTTGTATAATGGCGAACTATATTTGGGCCTGTATTTTTGCTATACTAAATTGGGCCTCGCGGATAAAGCTGCTCTTTATAAAAACTTAATCAGTAAAAATTTTACAGGTAGCCCCTCCGCATCAAAATTGAACAATCCATCTTCTCTACACCTCGAATCAAAAAACCCGGAAGGCACCAAAAGATATGAATCTATTTATAACTTATTTATAGAAGGAAATTTTGACCAGGCTTTTGCTGAAAAGCAAAAAGCTGATAGTATTTATGGAAATGATTACTGGAGCCCCCAGCTCTTATATATTGAAGCGGTTTACCATATTAAACAACATGAAGACAGTGTCGCAATTAATGTGCTAAACAATATTACCAGTTTATATCCCAAGGCAAAGCTTTCTCCGAAGGCGGAAAGAATGATCGATATATTGAAAAGAAGGACTGAAATAGAAGACTATCTTTCCAAACTGGAAATAACAAGGGCGAAGGATGATGAAATTGTAAAGATCGTTGACCATCCGGTGTTAGTGAGAAATGATTCAAACCTGATCAAATCGCCGGTGCGTATTGTAGACACTAGCAAGACCGAAATAAAACCAGGTCCGCTGCCCCTTAAAGATAGTGTGAAACAGGTTGAACAACCTGTAATTAAAGATACGGTACAAACTACCATTTCCCCTGCTATCCCACCGGTAAAAGACAGTGTAAAAAAAGCGTCCACCTTTTTTGTAAATGGCCCGTTTACTTTAAATACCGCGGAGCCACATAATGTGATCATGATACTGGACAAAGTAGATGGCACCTATGTAAATGAATCAAAGAATGCCTTTACCCGCTACCTGAATGAAAGTTTCAGGGGAGAACCAATCAGTTTAGCAAGGGATGCGATAGATAAAGACCGGGCGTTATTGGTTTTTACTTCTTTTACAGATGCCACGGCGGCTTACCAGTTTTTAACAAAACTTAAGAAAGCGGCACCTGAAGAAGTTTCCTGGTTACCTGCTAACAAGTATTCATTTTACCTGATCAGCGACCAAAATCTTCAATTATTAAAAACAAATAAAGATATCCCGGGCTATACAGGTTTGCTTAATAAAGTATTTCCGGGCAAGTTTTAATTGGTTCATAGTTCATAGTTAATGGTTCATTGCCAGTTACGGGAGCTAACAATTTAATAGGTAATAACCATGAACCATCAACCACGAACTAACTCTTATCGGCTATGAAAAAGAAAACAGACAACCAGACAATGAAAAAATCGGTAAAGATCTTATGGAGGGTATTTTTCGGCGGGTTAATCCTGGTAATACTAATATTTACCTTTGCTAATTTTGGCGCGTTTGGAAAAATGCCTTCCCTGGAAGACCTGGAAAATCCGGAAGCTGACCTGGCAAGTGAAGTATATACAAGTGATGGAAAACTGATGGGGAAATATTATGCGGAAAACCGGAGCGAAATAAAGTACAACCAGATTTCACCAAATATCATACATGCTTTAATAGCCACCGAAGATCAAAATTTTTATGACCATTCAGGAATTGACGCAAAAGCTGTGGCGAGGGCGATCGTTAAATTGGGTACAGCGGGTGGCGGAAGTCCAATCACACAACAACTCGCTAAAATGATGCTCGGACAGGGAAGGGGTAATGCGGTAAAAAGAGGAATTGAAAAAATCAAGGAGTGGATAATCGCAGTCAAGCTGGAACGTAATTTTACCAAGGAAGAGATCATCACTCTATACCTGAACAGGGCACCCTGGGGTAACAACTTTGGCATAAGAAATGCCTCAAAAACTTATTTTCAAAAAGAAGCGGCCGACTTAAATATTGAGGAAGCAGCCGTACTGGTAGGAATGCTAAAAGGCTTTGGATATGAACCGATCCGTCATCCGGCAGCCGCCTTAAACAGGCGCAATACAGTAATAGAAAGAATGGTTGATTGCAAGCAACAATATATAACCGGGGCAGAGGCCGCAAGGTTAAAAGCAAAACCACTTATCACCAATTTCAAAAAGGTGGATGACAATGTAGGCATCGCTCCTTATTTCCGGACTGCGTTGGGTGAGAGAATGAAAGAATGGTGCAAAATACATAAAAACCCAAAGACAGGTGAAAACTACGATCTGTACAGGGGCGGATTAAAAATATATACCACCATCAATTCAAAAATGCAGCAATATGCTGAAGAATCAGTGGTACAACAGATGCCCGTAATTCAAAAGAAGCTGAACAATCTACTGAAAAACAATGGCGACAGGATGTGGAAGGCAAGGGAGAACATTATTGAAAACGCCATGAAAAATAGCGAACGGTGGAAAGCCATGACGGAGGAAGAAATACAGCCTGAGGATATCAGGAAGTCATTTTTGGTTCCGGTGAAAATGAAAGTATTCGCCTGGAATGTAAAACGCGAGCTGGATACTGTAATGACTCCAAGGGATTCTATCAAATACCATAAACAATTAATGCAGACTTCGTTTGTAGCGATGGATCCCAAAACAGGTGAAATAAAATGCTGGGTTGGCGGCATCGATTTCAAGTGGTTCAAATATGATCACGTCACTGCGAGCAGGCAGGTAGGTTCTACTATCAAACCTCTTATTTATGCTTTAGCAGTACAGGATGCAGGCTATTCACCTTCCACTATTATTGAGGGCGGTCCCGTGGAATATGGCAAAGAGATCCGGACCTTTAGTGGCGGAGGAGGTACATTGGCCAATTGCCTTGCCTTTTCAAAGAACACGGCATCCGTAAGGATGACCAATTTATTGGGCGTGAACAGAATTATAGAATTTGCGAAGAGTGTGGGCGTAAGTGCCAAACTGCCTCCATACACCTCACTCGCATTGGGCTCTGCCGAAATACCCTTATTACAAATGCTGCAGGCCTACACGATGTTTCCCAATAAAGGCTTTAATACCGAACCGGTATTTATAAGCAGGGTGGAGGATAAAAACGGTAATTTATTAGAGGATTTTACCCAGATAATCAGTAAGCAGGTGATCAGTGAGCAGGACGCTTTTACAATGGTTAAACTAATGCAGGGTGTGGTCCAAATTGGCACCGGAAGATCATTGAACAATTATGATATTCCTGCAGAAAAAGCGGGCAAAACAGGCACAACCAATGATAATACTGATGGCTGGTTTATAGGATATACTCCCGAACTTCTTGCCGGCACCTGGGTTGGTTGCGACGATCCTTTTATAAGGATCTATGCCGGTACCAGTGGCGGCAATGAAATGGCTTTACCGAAATGGGGATATTTTATGAAAAAAATATATGCGGACAGGACCCTTCCATACGGACAAATTCTGAATTTTGAAGCACCGGCGGAGATGGCGAACAATCCTGTTTATGCCGACCAGCGATTTGAAAGCATCGTAAACCAGGGGGACGAAAACAACACCGGTAACGGGGATGCGACTGATTTTACTAATGACCCATTGACGGATAACGGGACAACGGATGTACCCGTTGAAAGTGAATTTAGCACGGTAAAACCTGACACCAGCAGTAAACCAAAAATGAAAGAGCCTGCTCCTCTTATAACGAATAAACAGGAGGAGAAAAAAGAAGGTAAGCCGATTCCCCCCGCAGGAAATCTACCGGCCGACAAAAAAGGGACTGGCCAGGTTCCGGCAGCAAAGCCGGCCGACAAGAATAAATTACCGCCTCCTAAAGCGGATAACTCCAAACCCAAAAAGGACAATGATTTTTAAGATGGCCGGAAATCAGCGGCGGGGGAGCCGGAAATCCTGTTATTTCCAGGCAGGTTATTTTTTTGCCATTTATACATACCAGGTTTAACATACATGATCCTGGTGCTCCGTTCAATAGCGGTGTTTCCCGCAACAACGCTACATAGTAATGAGGCAACGGGGAGTTGCTGTTGCTGCTATTTTATTAAATTTGTAAATTAATACCGGGAATACTAATGCAGCATGAGGAGAATTTTAAAGAATATATTGTTGCTTTTGAAAAACAACTTGATTTTGTTGTAATTGATGATATCTCATCAACATCGTATTGCAAAAGATACCTGGCCTACCTGTTGCAACATAAAAAATATTACCTGGCAATTTATGCCGATGTGTTACATAAATTGGTTCAACATTCCTCTAAAAGCAAGACAGGTATCGTATTAATAGATTATGGATCAGGTAACGGCTTGCTAGGAATATTTGCTAAATTCTGCGGATTCAAAAAAGTTTTTCTTACCGATATTGACGCAAAATTTATACAGGCATCAGAAAAACTGGCGGCACAATTGAATATTAAGATGGACGGTTACCTGACAGGGGACATCCATACAGTTCAGGGATATTTTAAAAACGAAACACCCGATGCGATTGCAGGAACAGATGTAATTGAGCATATATATAACCCGGAAAACTTTTTTACGGGTCTTCAGCAAATTAACCAGTCAATTGTTTCAGTGTTAACAACGGCGTCAAACCCGAATAACTATTACAGGGTAAGCAAACTGAAAAGATTTCAAATAAAAGATGAACTGAAGGGAGGAAATCCTGGAGATCATATTTTATTTGGAGAAAGTCCGTTGGAACCGTTTCTAAAAATCAGGGAGGAGATCATCAGAAAATTCAGGCAGAATTTAGCCGAAGTGGAAATTTTTGATTTAGCAAAAAACACCCGGGGGATGAATAAACAGGATATTGAAGCGGCTGTTGAGCATTATAATAAAACTGGTGAATTTCCTAACCCGCCCGCACATAAAACCAATACCTGCAATCCTTTTAATGGAAGCTGGACAGAGCGAATATTAACTTTAAAAGAATACACATTATTATACACTGCCGCCGGTTTTAAGCCTATATTCTATAATGGCTTTTACAATGTATATGAAGGTGGTATTAAAAGCTATGGAAAAAAAATATTAAACTCAGGCATTGCGGTTTTTGGCGATAAAATTTCTCCGTATATTGTAATTGTCGGTTACAGAAGTTAAGACGGCGGAAGAATTAGAGCAAATAAATCCATGATCCTGGCAGGATATGTTACTGTTGGAACAAAAGGCTTAACAAAAGATAACCAGTATGCAGACTAACGCCATTGATAAAGAAAAATATTTTTTTAACCTGGATGCCTTAAGATTTATCGCTTTCCTCGGTGTTTTTTTTTCGCATACCTTACGATGGCAACCAACCGGTAAAATCCCTGACTTTTTAATAACCATTTTTACACTAAATTATTTCGGCGTACCCTTTTTTTTTACCCTTTCAAGTTTCCTTATAACGTTTAATTTATTAAGTGAAAAAATAAAATATGGCAAGATCAGTTTATTAAAATTTTACACAAACAGGAGCCTGCGTATATGGCCGATCTACTTTTTAATGGTAATGTTTTATTTTTTTATTTTACCGCCGGCTGCCCGCCTGCTGCATATACATCCGCCCACCCTGGCGCCCATCCTTCCCTTCTTATTCTTTTATGTAAATTTCTATGTTATTGAGCACGGTAACAATATTTCCTTTATCATTCTTATTCTATGGTCAATATCAATAGAAGAGCAATTTTATTTTTTTTGGGGAGTCACGTTCAGATACATTAAAATAAACCTGCTTGCTTTCCTGTTATTGTCGTTAATGATATTCAGTATAATATTCAGCTATTATTACGGTGTAGCACTGAACAAACCCCGGCTTTCCATCCATACACTTTATGTAATACAAAATTTTATTCCCGGAGCACTGCTTGCATGGATATTCTTAACCCAAAAAGAAATATACCGGCGAATCACCAGGATTCCTTCCAAATATATTATGACAGTTTATATTTTACTTCCACTGGCTTATATTAGTTTATATGACGTGGATATAATACTGATGAATATTGTTATGAGTATATGTTTCAGTGTAATAATTTATGACCAGGCATTAAACACCGATCGCGTTATTAATTTTGGCAGGTTTCCCGTCATCAACTATCTTGGAAAAATCTCTTATGGGCTTTATATATATCATGCTTTGGTGATCACCATTTTGGAAAAAATATTCCACTTTTTTGGTGCTGAATCTGAGTCATCGCTTTTTATAAATATTCTCCACATAATGACAGCATTTCTTATCACGGTTGCAATTTCCCACCTAAGTTATAAATACCTTGAACTAAAATTTCTTGCAATGAAAATCAAAAAGAGGAAAATCCCGCAAATAAGCGAACAAACGTAAACAGGCCTCATTTCCGTTGAAGTTATAAAACAGGATACAAGTTTTTATCTCATCAAATACATTTTACCATATCCTTTGTTAAAAAATTGATCTGTTTGCTCTCCATCGGATTTGTATTTATCCAAAGATTTGCCATTCAGATTAGTAAGTACCCTGTAGAGATAAACACCATTGCCCAGTTTTTGTCCGTACATATCCGTGCCGTCCCATTTAAACTCTGTTATGTTGCGACCAATATGAATGTCGCCCAGTTCAGCTTTCGTTATTTCTCTTACTATTTTTCCCGTAATAGTAAGTACCTGTATGCGCATATTTTGTGGCACTTCACTGCCTGTTAAAGTGAATACAAATGCCGTGGAAGTAGTGAAGGGATTAGGATAGTTTAGCAAATTGCTGATCATCGGTTTGTTCAATACGCTAAAAGTTACCTTATATTCAACCCTGCCTGCCTGGTTACCCACCATATCTTTACCCGATATTTTTAATTCATATTCACCGTCTTCAGGAAAGAAGGGTGAAAATTCTATAGACGCTGTATTATCTCCTCCCGTGGTAGCTGGAATAAAACGCATATTATCTCCAAAGTAAAAATTACGGTACACTTCGGCTGCATCTCCGGGATAATGTACCTTCACTGTCAGCGTGGCGGTATCGCTCAACAGTAGGAAATTGCTTTCGTCCTTCAACTTCACCAATATACGTGGCCTGGAAGCCACAATGTCCCTGTTTAAAATATGTACCCCGTCAAAAGTCACATCCAGCAGCGGGTTAATTTTATCTTCATTTACAAAGAAATCCTTATAGAGGAAATTGTTGTACAGGTACTGTTCCGGTTGGTTATTATCCGGATTTACCATTACATACAATGTATTGATACCCGGATAGATTTTGGTATCAATGCTATAACTCACTATCAATGTATCGCCGGATACCAGCGCTTTCTTTTTTGGTATAGCAATTTCATGTGGACGATTGTTGCGGTCGGTAATAATAAATTTAACTGTAAGACTATCAAACGAAACCGGGCTGATATTTTTGAAAGCCAGAGAAAAATTAATTTTTTCACCCTGTTCCACAGAATCTTTCATGGTAAATAAAATATTGGGAGCCACCGCTCCTTCCGGTGTATAGTCGGCATTAATCCGCCAGTAATTCAGCTGGTTGGGGGTTGCAAAGTTTTCATCCCTGTTCAGCATCTTCAATTTTATATAAGGATATACAGCCGCATCAATAAATGACAGTGTTGTATCTTTTCCAGGGAAAACGGTAGCCCGCAGGCTTTGAGTACCATTCGTTGCAATACCATACACCTGTATTTCCACGGTATCACCTGCGCCGGTATCCAGAGTTTTACCCCTCCAGTGCAGGGAGTTCCACTTTTTGGCCGGGCCAAAAGAAGGTGATTCGATCGTTCCGGAAGTAAAGCTTGAGGTAAGTGGAATTATATTAACCACATAAGCATCCGGTGTAGCTCCCATTATTTGCGAGGGCGTAAATGCGGACACATTTTTCCTGTAGAAATAGGAGAACGGAAGATTATGGTAAAAACTATCGATCGTATTAAATCCAATGGATTTTAATTTGTGGTACAAGGAATTTCCTGCTCCAAGGGTTGACTGGTCCGCCTTCCATTCATCGATAAAGCTTGTATTGACCGGAAGACCACCTGTGTTGAAGGTAGAGCCCAGGTTAGTAACCGAAACGTACATCCCGTCAGGGATACTGTCAAGAAAATCCATAGCATGTTTTCTGCTAACCGGATCCTGGTAAGAAAATTCAAAGAAATTCCTGGTAGGATCCGAACATAAATAATTACTTCCAAACCTTCCGGTCGTTCCGGATATTTTATAATTCTTCCAGGGCGCTAATGTGGTGGTATCAAGAACCATGAACTGCAGTGAATTATACCTGCAACCATACAAATCCAATTGCTCAAAATCAAGGTTTACATTGATCCTGAAAGCATCGAAGAAAGGGTACAGGCCGGTGTTCACAACAAGGGTCCGGGTTGCTTTCGCAAAGTGAAATAGCCTGTCCGGCTCCAGACTGATGGAACTGCTGTAAATGCTCTTCTGGTGTTGAAAATAATGCGACTGGTTAAAACCACTAGTGCTGTTGGCAAGGTAAACAAAAGAAAAAGAATTCCATATCTGCTGTCCGTTGTTTAAGGGCGCGATCGATGTCCTCCAGTAGTATACCATACTATCAGTAAAACTTATGTTGCCAGGCGAAAACTCGATCAACCCTCCCGGCCCGCTCGCATTGTATTGCTTTTTAAAAGGTGAGTTAAACAATTCCGTGGTATCCAATTCCATCAGGTACTGTCGCACACTACTCAAAGGGTTAGCTGTAGAAGCTGAAAAATGAATATTTTGCTGGTTCACTATTGAATAATTATAGGGGGATACGGGTCGGATTTCATCTTCAAAAATGACAAATTCTTTCGTAAATGTATTATTGGTTTCAGAAGATTCCACCACTTTATTATCTGCATCCACCGCAAAGATCAATTTATTTAATCCCTTATCTGTGATGCCGATGATGGGAATGTTAAGATTTAGTGAATCCGCATATTTAATACCCGGAATCAACTGGTCATAAATCACCTGGATGCTATCATTCGGCAGTCGTCTCTTTACCGTGACCCTGATCGAATCGCCAACGGCTTTACCAAGATTCATGATCTTTATTTTCACATTAAAGCTATTATCAGCCACCGAAACTATGGAAGGGCTGATTTTTATCAATTGATCTTCAATTGCATAGTCCGGCAGTGCAAAGCCATTTATTTTAATGGCAGGATCACAATTCAGGTTCATTTCTTCGAGGTGGATACGGGTATAATAATCCAATGCCTGGGGGTTTGCTCCCAGACTTTGTAAGACATACTTTATTTGATTACCGATCGTACTGCCGTACAGTGTCCGGGAAAATGCTTCGTATAATTTTGTATTATAAGTATTTAGAAAATTGGGGATACCCAAATGGGTGCTTGCCAGGAACCCGATACTTCCACGTTGGTTTTCCAGGACCCATTTTTCTGAGAGCGTGGTATTTCCGTTTAGCCGGGTTGGATCAAAAGTATAATTATTGCCCGCACTGCATCCGCTTACACTAAAGAATGGATACTTTCCTGAATTGGTATAATTTTCGGGGCTATTCAGGTTAAATGCCAGCGTATTTGCAGAGGAATGGCCAAAATATTGTATAAAACTGGTTCCCTCGTTGATAAGCTGTTCAATCCGCTCTCCATTGGCCTGAACTACTGCTGAAGAAGATTCCTTCTGAAAGGTCTCTACTTTGGCTCCCATCGCAGAATCTTTTGCAATCGCCCCGTAGATATTCAAATAAAAGGTAAAATCCCTGTTTTCATCGGCATTGCTGCCACCCGCCGCATGAATAAAATTTTTCATCCAGGCTTTGTCGGCAACGGTCTGGGAAGAAGAAGCCTGTGCCGACTCATATTGCTTTACTTTTTCGAGGTATTGTTTTATTTCAGTGCCATTAATAACGGATAAACGCCCGATGGGGACAAGTGGCACTACTTGACCGGGTTCACATGCCAGTAATATATCTGATGCCGGCCATCCGAATGTCGGCACCAAATCAATTTTCTCAGCAACAGGGCTGCCTTCATTGTCCTTAAAATCCAAAGATGTCATTCCCCTACCAACCAGGAAAATATATTTCGGTTTTTGACTAAACTGCTGGCTGGCAGAACGAATGAAATCGCGTATTGCCGCAGGGTGTTTCTTAATACCAAAAGCAAACTGGTCGGTTAACTCATCAATGGGAATTATTTTGACATTAAAACCTCCGCCGGCCGTGGAGGACCTGTAGGCCCGGTATTGATCAACGTAATTATTACCATTTCCATCGTTGAATAAAGCGGCATTACTTATGATCAGGTAATCACCCTGGTTGGCCACAGTGTTATAATTAATGAATGTCTTCGGAATAAAAGAGCTTATGTTCGTTATATTATTCACCTGCTGGTTAACCAACATGAATTTTCTAACCGGGACTGATGAGGCTGGTAAAGCAAATCTTACCTTGCCGGCCAAAGTAATATCGCCCATATACCTTTTACCATCATTGATGCTGTATAATACAGGCTGCATGTTGCCGGAGTTGAAATTGTCAATTTCCAGGTAATTACCTGCAGCAGAAGCATTTAGTTCAAAATAAAAATCCGCAGCGTTATTAAAATTAAATCTGGCCGGATATATAAGTGCGATAGTACCCACTACGATCCGATCGTTAGCATTGGTGGAATTACCATTAACGGATACAAGCAGGTGATCGGCATCTGGTAAATAACTCAATGGTAAATTGTCCACCTGCTTTTTTACAAGGGTAAAATAATTCATCACCGTGTCAATGATCATCGTGTTATAGAATTTTACCTGCAGGTTTCTTGTAAAGGAAGCATTGCCGGAGGCAGCGATGTAGAATGATACGCTGTTAGTCGGCCCCGCTGTGTACACATTTAACCCGGTAAAAAGTTTAGAAAGTTCACAACATGGAGCGATATCGGAAGTTGTCCATCCTTCACCCGGATCATAGGAAGAAGAATATACATATTCACCCACCAAATTTGCAAAACCACGGTTATACACTTGTTTGTAAGGTTGCTCTACTCTCCGCATAAAATAAGGATCAGGCGGAAGTGAATTCCCGCTGATATTATTTACAGCGTTATTAAAGCGCAGGTTAGCTCCTGAAGTATTTACTGTTAAAAAATAGGCGACGGTATCTGTATGCAGGCTAAAGCTATCACAAAGCTGGTTATTTGCCACCCTGTACAACGGCTTATCGGGAATGCCATCATTCATTTTCCCCAAAAATTCTATGTAATCATTATTGCCCAGGGTTCCGGAGGCAACAGAAGTATATAACTGTACCTGCTCGCCATTTCTCCACATCTGAAATTGTTCAGCAGGTATTCCGCCAAGCCCTATTGAATTCAATGCCGGCTGGCTTATACGACACAATCCATTCTTACCTACCTTAAATTTATAGTAAGTCTTGCTGTAATCGATCCAGCTATTGTTATATTGTGCCGTGGCTGCCAGTGTACACAATATAAAAAATGGAAGTAATAATTGTTTCATTGCACTATATGATTGAAATTTCATAATGGTTATGGGTATTCAGCTTCTCTTTTCACCAAATTAAAGCGAAGTGAAAATATGTGGGTGTACAAAGGGTTGGATTGATTGGCAAGATTGGTGAAAGCGTAATCGATCATTACATTCTTAATTTTAACTCCTGCTCCAAGGCTGGGCTGGTATATCCATACTCTCTTTTGATTAAGTGTATCCCCGTCGGCCAATGCCTTTTGAAAATTGGTAATACCTGCCCTGATAAAAAACACTTCTTTTACTGCTGCCTCCAATCCAATACTAGGATCTACGTTGATGGATTTGCTGCTGATAACAGTATTATGCTTTCCATCAAAGGTTAAATTCATATTGGCTTCCGCCAGCAGCTTAAGCGAACTGCCCAACATGAAATCATATCCACCCCCGATCACTAAACGGGGTGCGGTTAGTTCAGATGATTTTACGGGGATCGCATTTTTGGTCAGGTATAATACTTCTTTTTCCCTTTCGGTAAATTTAAATGACCAGGCGTTAAACGTGGTGGTAAGATCCCTGGCCACAATTCCGGCATGCCAGTTTTCACCATGCATTTGTAAACCCGCATCAATTCCAAATCCCCAGGCGCTGGC
The DNA here is from genome assembly GCA_040006615.1 of Ferruginibacter sp. GTDB lineage: Bacteria > Bacteroidota > Bacteroidia > Chitinophagales > Chitinophagaceae > Ferruginibacter. The sequence continues at coordinate 5,876 of JBDTWP010000080.1, read as the reverse complement.
AAACTTGCCTACTTTACGATGAATTATTTTTGCATTCACACCAAAACTGATACTTTTCTCTTCGGTTTCTTTGAGGTTTTGTGCAAATGAAAATAAAAATGCGTAATCGGCAGAAGAAAAGGTAGTGATATTATTATAATTGATACTGTTATCAGGATTTACAAGGAATAAGGTATTGGGTATGTCATCCACGGCAAAGCGCAGGAGGGAAACGCCGATTGTTCGTCGATTATCCTGGATGGGTAGTGCGATGGACCCGTAATCGTATTTGCCTATTCCTGAAAAATATTCGGCATGCATTAAATTAATATTCGGGTGATCTTTCACAGCCGCCAACCCCGCCGGATTCCAGTAACCTGCGGTAGCATCATTTACGGAAGCTACCTGCGCGCTGCCCATTGCAAGCCCCCTGGCACCGGCACCGATATTTAAAAATTCATTGGAATACACCCTGAACTGAGCATAGGAAAAAGGAGGCAATAATATGATACTAAGTAAGAATGCAGACAGCTTATGGTGCATATGGTTGTTTTCCGATTGTTAGCAATGCAGATTTAGGATAAACTATTGGATAAAACGATGAATCCCTAAGTAAATTGTGCAAAATCATCCTTGGGAAAACTGGTATTCATACAAAATTAATGAATAAAAACCTCAAAAAATGATGCACGCCTTTAATCTATCGCACAGACCCGTTTTCTATAAGACAGTATAGCGTGCAAATGGCTGCTTTCATTTCTGAATATAGCCCATTCACCGGGGTGACAATATTATTGAATGCCTTCCAGCTCCGGGTAGCTATGTTTTATATTTTCTACAACTGGTGTAGTTGATCATCTACCCCTGAGGATCAGGACAAAAGAATCATCCTCTTGTGAAATAAATATAAAGTGTATGCGTTTCATAAAAGAGCAATCCGGTATAGAAGGTAAACTAAATCCAAATCCATGAAAATATATGTACACATTGTTTTGTGTAGCATTTTAATGGTCCTCTCCTCACAGGGATCAGCACAGGATATCCATTTTTCGCAATTTTTTGAAGCGCCTCTTTTACGCAATCCGGCATTGGCTGGTCTATTTTCAGGCGATTTGCGTTTACAGGCAGTTTATCGTACACAGTGGCAAAGTGTTACCGTGCCATATCAAACTACCTCTTTCAATGGTGAAGTCAAACTGGCTATTGGCAAGAGTGAAGATTTCTTAACAATCGGTGGGCAGATATTGTACGATAAAGCCGGAACAATCGCGATGAAATCCACTCACATTTTACCTACCATTAACTATCATAAATCATTGAGTGAAGAAAAGAATATGTACCTGTCTTTAGGTTTCATGGGCGGCCTTGTACAACGTAGATTTGACATGAGCAAAGTAACCACCAACAGCCAGTTTGATGGTACCGGTTACAATAGTGGCCTTGCTACCGGGGAAAACCTTGCAAACCCCTCCTATTCCTATTTTGATGGAACTGCCGGAATCAGTTTCAATACTCAAATGGGCGGGGATCCGGAGAATAATCTCTTTGCCGGCATTGCTTATCACCATTTTAATAAAAATGCTAAAAATTCATTTTATACCGATGCGAAAGTAGAAATGAAACCAAAATTGGTTTATTCTGCCGGCGCAAAAATGGCTACTACGGATAATTCTTATGTGACCTTTCATGCAGACTTTACCCAACAGGGCGTTCATTCAGAACTGATTGCAGGTGCCTTGCTCTCATATAGATTGGATAATACTGAAAACCCAAGATACTATGTACACGGTGGTGCTTTTATGCGATGGAAAGATGCATTGATACCGGTAGCCAAATTAGAAGTAAAACCTTTCGCCATATCCGTAAGTTATGATGCCAATATATCAAAATTAAGCGCTGCCAGCGGTGGAAGGGGCGGTTTTGAAATGGGCTTATCCTATCAAAAATATTTAAGTACGGACAATACCAGCAGGGAAGCCGTGAGATGCCCCAGGTTTTAAGTATAACAAACCTCACAGGTTTTCGAAACCTGTGAGGTTCATAAATTAATTAAGATGTTTTGTTTTTATGGATTGTTTGGATAACAAGGCTCCCTTAACCGGGAGCCTTTAGTTATATTATAGGGAAGGCGGCGAAAATTTGTAAAAAAACAGGTACCCAAAGGTTAGTTTCTTATGAATCGTTATACTTTACTATCCAGGTTTAATTATATTGCTTCCTTTCTAAAGGCTACCGGCTTTTCTACGGAATCACCTACCCATAAAAAAGACTATGGCAAGTTCATATCCCCTTAATCCAAGACCACTTATAACACCCAGGCTTTTACCGGAAACATGCGATAGCTTCCTGAATTCCTCCCTGCCAAAAATATTTGAAATATGCACTTCTACAACAGGCGTATTAATTGCAGCAATAGCGTCTCCAAGGGCGACTGAAGTATGGGTATAACCACCGGGATTAATAATGATACCGTCATATGAAAATCCTACCCGCTGTATTTCATTGATCAACTCTCCTTCTACATTACTTTGATAATACGCAAACCCAATTGCAGGGAATTTTGCTTTCAGTTCTTCAAAATACTGCTCAAAAGACTGGCTGCCATAAATGGCCGGCTCTCTCGTACCAAGCAGGTTTAGATTAGGTCCGTTGATGATTGCTATTTTCATTTTACGAATTTATAGCACGAATTTTTTAAAAGCCGAATTACACGTATTAACCTTTAATTTTTTGCAGATAATTTTTTTGTTTAAATCAATTCGTGTAATTCGTGAATTAAAATTCGTGTAATCTGAATTTACTAATTATTAGTGTTAATCATCGCAATAAACTCATCAAATAAATACCTGCTGTCGTGAGGGCCGGGAGTTGCTTCAGGGTGATATTGTACGGAAAAAGCCCGTTTATTCTTTACACGTATGCCTTCAATTGAGTTATCATTCAGGTTGAGATGCGTGATCTCTACCTGGTCAGAAGCCTTTACCGCATCCGGGTCAACTCCAAAGCCGTGATTCTGTGTAGTAATTTCACATTTACCGCTGATAATATTTTTTACCGGGTGGTTCAAGCCCCGGTGGCCATGGTGCATTTTAAAAGTTGGGATATCATTCGCCAGGGCCAGCAACTGGTGCCCGAGGCAAATCCCAAACAAAGGAATATCTGCCGCTAAAATTTGTCTTACCGTATTCACTGCATAATCCATGGGCGCCGGGTCACCGGGTCCGTTACTGATGAAATAACCATTAGGATTAAAGGCCTGGAGCTCATCAAAGCTTGTTTTTGCGTTATGCACTTTTACGTACGCCCTACGTTGCGTAAGGCAGGATAAAATATGCTTTTTGATACCACAATCCAGTACGGCCACCCTAATACTACTGTCGGGATTTCCCAGGTAGTAAGGTTCTTTGGTGGAAACCACAGATGCAAGTTCCAAACCATCCATAGATGGTACCTTTGCCAGCTCAGCGCTCAATATTTCCAAATCCGGTATATCGGATGAAATAATGCAATTCATAGCACCCTGTGTGCGTACATGGGCAACCAGTGCGCGGGTGTCTACATGATCAATGGCAACTACCTGCTGCTGGTCAAAATATGCCTGTAAAGAATTGCCTGCCAAAAAACGGGAAAATTGTTCTTCCAGGTTTCTGCCAATTACTCCCTTCACTTTCACCCCATCACTTTCTACATCTGATTCCTTTACACCATAGTTTCCAACATGTACATTGTTCATAATTAGCACCTGTCCAAAATAACTTGGATCCGTAAACACTTCCTGGTAGCCCGTCATACCTGTATTAAAACATATTTCACCGGTAGTGGTTCCGGCTTTGCCAAATGCTTTACCATAAAACAGGGTGCCATCTTCCAATAATAGAATGGCTGTCTTTTTTCGATCGGGAGTTAACATTATTTTAGATAGTTTTGCAAAGAAAACGTTCAATTTTCTATTAAACAAATTATTTATTTGCCCCGGACGCCCAAAGAGATTAAAACACGGATAAATGTGCTCATTCATGCACCAAAGTATCCTGCCGGCGGAAGGACGTTTCCACTGAAGTTAGATTGAAATTCCAACAAATACCCGGGAAAGAAATTACACAAATAACAAAACACAATAATCATCGTGAACCCGGGATAAAGCTATTATATAAAAAAAGCTCCGACATTAAAATCGGAGCCCTATAAATAATCTATTTTTTTCAATTTATGCTTCCTCTTTTTCCCTGGTTCCGGTGGCCGCGGTATCTTCAGATTTTACTTCTACAGCTTCTTCAATGGCTGATGTATCAGCAGTCTTCTTTTTACCACCACTACGCCTTGTCTTTTTAGCCGGTTCAGCAGCAGCAGCGGTACGAACACCTTTACCATATATTTCATTAAAATCAACAAGTTCAATCATCGCTACTTCAGCGGCATCACCTGCCCTTTGCCCGAGCTTTATAATTCTTGTATAACCACCCGGGCGACTTGCCACTTTAGGGGCAACCACCGTAAACAATTCCTTTACAGCAGCTTTATCATTCAGGTAACTAAACACAATACGGTGATTGTGCATGATCGACTCTTTGCTGTCGGTACTCTTTGTTTTAGTTATCAAAGGCTCAATGTAAGTACGCAAAGCTTTTGCTTTTGCCAAAGTAGTGGTGATCCTTTTATGTGTGATCAACTGGCAACCCAGGTTCATTAAGAGTGCTCTCCTGTGCGAAGCAGTCCTGCTTAAATTATTGTTCTTATTTCCGTGACGCATGACATTTTGTTTTAAATATTCCCCTGCACCGTGTCAGGAATTGCAGGGTACTTATATTATTAATTGCTCAATTACTCAATTGCTCAATTTGAAAATGAAGGGCAAATACTCAATTGTTCAATTTGAAAATGAAGGGCAAATACTCAATTTCAATTACTCAATTTGACAAGAAGAACTTCAAACAACATTGAGCATTTGAGCAATTTTCCAATTTTCAAATTTTATTCGTCATCGAGTTTCAACTTACTCAGGTCCATCCCAAAACCCAATCCTCTTTCATTCAACACCTGTTCTATTTCACTCAATGATTTTTGACCGAAGTTCCTGAATTTCATCAGGTCTTCCTGCTCATATTGCACCAACTCGCTTAATGAATTGATCTTGGCTGCTTTCAAACAATTAAAGGCGCGTACAGAAAGATCCAGGTCTTCCAACGGCGTTTTTAATACCTTACGCAATTGCAAAGTTTGTTCGTCTACCAGGTCTTCCTTCTTATCTTCTTTAGTATCAAATGTGATATTCTCATCCGTGATGATCATTAAATGCTGGATCAGGATACGACTCGCCTGCTTTACTGCTTCTTCCGGATGAATGGTACCATCGGTGATCACTTCCATGATCAGTTTTTCGAAATCGGTCCGTTGCTCCACACGGGTATTTTCAATGCTGTATTTTACATTCTTGATCGGTGTATAAATAGCATCTACCGCGATATAACCAAAGTGAGAATTCTTTTCCTTATTATCCTCCGCGGGTACGTAACCACGGCCCTTTCCGATAGTGATTTCAATATCCAATTTAGCACTGCTATCCATAATACAAAGCACCAGTTCGGGATTCATCACCTCAAAAGTAGGAGAAGCTTCACCGATCATCGCTGCGGTAAATTCCGTCTTATTTTTAATTGAAAGAGTAATCTTTTCAGTACCCACTTCGTGCTCTACTTTCTTTTTAAACCGAACCTGCTTCAGGTTGAGGATGATTTCGGTAACATCTTCGGTAATTCCCTTGATGGTTGCAAACTCGTGGTCGGCACCAACAATGTTTATACCAATGATTGCATAACCTTCCAATGAATTAAGCAATACACGACGTAATGCATTACCAATCGTTACACCATAACCAGGTTCAAGCGGACGAAATTCAA
>JBDTWP010000079.1:0-19717 GCA_040006615.1 Ferruginibacter sp. | reverse complement strand
CTTCTCTACACTTCCAAAACTTTGAATCTTATTGTAATCGACAATTACTGTAAGGTTATTTAACTGGTGATGCGGTGCAAACAACAATGCTTCCCAATTTGACCCCTCGTCCAATTCGCCATCACTCAAAATGGTATATACATGCCAGTCTGCCTTTTTTCTTTTGCCTGCCAATGCCACGCCACAAGATACACTCAGTGCATGGCCAAGGCTACCGGTAGATAATTCTATGCCCGGTACTTTATGGTTTACATGAGAAGTAAAGTAACTCCCGTTTCCGGTAAAAGTATTAAGTGCTTCGGATGAATAAAAACCCATCTCATATAACACGGCATATAATGCAAGACATGCATGACCTTTACTATAAAACAGCCTGTCCCTTTCACTAAATAATGGGTTGTTTACATCATACTTTAAAATTCTGGAATATAAGACGGCCAACAAATCTGTAACAGACAAAGCCCCTCCAATATGAGAGACTTTATTCTTGTGAGCCAGCGTTACAATTTTTTTCCGCAAAACTGTTGAAAGCGCAAGTATCTCCATCATAAAACTGCATAAGATATATAAGAATCAAAGGATGTTTTCATCAACTGAACATTCTTGATACCCAGGGTCATAAGTAATGCCAATGTTTCACCCGGGAAACTGGCAGCATTTAATTCATCGAATGCAAGTACTGAACCTTTTGGCATCCGGGGTAAAAATGTTTCCAAAGCAATTTTTGTAGGTTCGTATATATCAAAATCCAGGTACAGCAAACTGACAATTGTATGTGGGTTTTCCTTAATATAGCCGGGAATGCTTTGCATTGCATCGCCTTTACAAAGCATTATTTTAGGAATATGGGACAGTGGCCGGTTCCTGTCAAATAAACTGATACCAGCTTTTATTTCTTCTTCGATATTTTCATGTACAAACAATTCACCCTTTTCATAGTTACGGGATGAATTCTTGTCTTGCTTCGCAAGTGAGGGGAAGCCTTCGAAAGTATCAAACGCGACAACCTTACGGGTATGATTGTAAGGCTCGTATATGGCAGACAACTGCCCAAATGTAAATGTACCGGCTCCGGCATAACACCCGCATTCCACAATTATTCCTGGCAGGTTTAATTGAAGTTTAAATAGTTCGTTTTTTGCAAGGAACCTCGATAAGTCCTGCCTTCTTATATACTTTGTAAACGCCTGGAGCTTTTGGGTATTGTCAAGGTCCGAATTTTTAAAGTATTCGCCATAATCAAAGAATAACTGTTTCTCATTATCTGTGTGGTTCTGCAGGTTTGCCTGGATACTATTTTCCTTTTCGTTCATAATTCTTAATCATTTTAACGATGTTATACATAATATTGACTTGATCAAACTAAATTATACGCCAAACTAATTATTTCGAATTTATAATTTACTATCTACATACCGGCTCAAAATTGCAGCATGTTTTTCAGGATGCAGGAAAAAGAAATTTGTATTGATGGTGCTTTCAATAACTTCCTTTATTATTGACAATTGATGGTTGCCATTATTAATAAAACACTGGTACCCCTGCATCGTGAAAAATGCAATTATATCGTTGGGGTGATAGCCAAATTTAGCTGACCATTTCCTTAACATTTCTGTGAAAATAATTGGCTGGTCCCTTTCAATAGTTTGTATGCCGCCCTGGTAAACTAATAATTCCGCACCTTCTACATCACATTTGATTATATCAATTTTTATACTTTTTTCAAACACATAACTGTCCAAAGTTACCACCTTACATGCTATTTCAATTGCGCCCGCATCATCCGAAATATTTTGAGATGAATTGCTTACAGAGGTGTAGGGTAACGCATAAAATTTCAATATTTTGTTTTCATTGGAGAAGCCAAAATTATTGACTATGATTTTGCCCCCATCATTCAATGAAATATTTTCGACCAAACTGGCATAAGTGTCAGGCAATGGTTCAAATGAATGAATGAAGGATAAAGGGAACTTTTTTGAAAGCACCATAGAGTACCATCCAATATTGGCCCCTATATCAAAGATAGTATCGCCATTATTGATAAGCTTATAAAGTAATCCGGCATCTGCCGATTCGTATTCCCTGAAGTTTAGGATCTCAAAAGGAGCAGTCCTTTTATCCGCTACTTTACAAAAGAATTTAATGCCATCGTTTCTTGTTGAGAATAATACACCGTCATTTCTTATTTCAATCGATGCTATATCAACTGTTTGCAACAAAGCAGCATATTCAAAAAGCGATTGATGCTGTATGTACATAGCATCAATAAACTGCGGCTTATTAATTATCCCTTGTCTGAATTCTTCCCTGATTTTTTGGATCATACAATATCCTTACACAATAAAACTGTCGATTGTTCTCTTGAATCCTTCCTCCAAATTAGTGACCGGTTGCCAGCCCAATACCCTTATTTTGTCAATATCCGGGCACAGCCTGCTAAGATTGCTTCGAAGGTAAGTTGCAGAATCCGGATCTTTAAAAACTGCCTTTAATTTTTTTTGCGGATACAAATTCACCAAAAGTTTTGCAAGCTCTTTTATTGAAACCGTACCACCAGGGTTACCAACATTATATGCCATGGAATTCTCTCCTTTTAATAAAACAGTAAAAAAACCAATAGTAGCGTCAGCCAGGTAACAAAAGCTTCTGATAGCGCCACCATCGCTATTCATCATAATATCTTCACCCCTTACAATATTGCTCACAAAATCGGCAAATACTCTCCCATCATCCAAACTTAATCCAGGGCCGTAAGTATGAAATGGTCTGGCTATACTAACTGGCACCTTGTATTGCGCGGCAAAAGACACACACATTGTTTCACCCATTCTTTTGCTTTCCGCATAGCAGGACCGCACTTGTGTAGGGTCCAAAACGCCATAGCTGCTTTCACCGATACTATCAATGTTGCTAACAGCGCCATATACTTCGCTACTGCTGAAATACAAAAATTTTTCCACTGAATTTTCAACTGCCAGGTTTAAAAGGTGGAAAGTACCAATTGTATTGGCCGATAAGGTACCAACCGGATCGGTGCCATAATATTTTGGGCTTGCCTGGCTTGCAGCGTGTATGATAAAGTCTATTTTTTCATCTATCTGAATAGGTTTGCTGATATCCGCGGATACCAGCGAAAAATTGCCGCTATCCGAATATGCATCAAAACGTTTCTTTGCTTTCTCAATATTCCTGACGAGGCCGATTATTTTTATTTTGTGATTGACGTTTTTTTTATTTAAAAGTAATAAAGCCTGAACCATGTATGCAGGCAAAAAACCATTTGCACCGGTTACCAATATAGTTTTTCCGTACAAATTTTGCCAGGGTAAATCAGCCGCAATTATATTTTGCAAATCTTCCAATATGATCGTATTGTTTACCATCATTTGTAAATGAATTTTTTAATGGTCTCAAGAATATAATCATAATGCGCATCATTTAGGCCAGGCCAAACGCCTAACCAAAATGACTGATTCATGATTATATCTGAATTAGGCAAATCATCAATTTTCCGGTAACACAGATTTGCATAAGCAGGCTGTCTCAAAATATTTCCTCCAAAAAACAAACGGGTACCTATTTTATTGTTCTCTAAATATTCTACCAGTTTGTTTCTGTTAATGTTTTTGCCATCCCTTATTGTGAGCATAAAACCGAACCAGCTCGGGTTACTGTTTTCCGTTGCTTCAGGTAATATAAAGTATTCTTCCAATTGCTTAAACCGTAGTTTCAGATTTGCGTGATTTTCTCTCCGCCTGGCAATAAAACTATCCGCTTTAGCCAATTGGCTTAAACCAATAGCCGCCTGCATGTCAGTAACTTTTAAATTGAATCCGATATGCGAATAAGTGTATTTATGATCGTATCCCTCTGGCAATCCGCCAAATTGCCATTCATACCGCTGTCCACAGGTATTATCACACCCCGGTGCACACCAGCAGTCACGACCCCAATCTCTAAAGCTTTCCACTATTTTTTTCAGTGATGCATTATTAATTAAAACAGCTCCACCTTCACCCATCGTAATATGGTGTGCCGGATAAAAAGATACGGTTGCCATATCACCAAATGTTCCGGTTTTTTTATTGTTATAAGTTGCACCCAAACTATCACAATCATCTTCAATCACCCATAGTTTGTATTTCCTGGCTATTGCCATTACAGCTTTTAAATTGAAAGGATTACCCAAGGCATGCGCCATCATGATCGCTTTCGTTTTTGGAGAAATCGCCTTTTCAATATCGGCCGCCTTGATATTATAAGTAGGTATATCCACATCCACAAAAACAGGAATACAACCAAACTGGACCATGGGATTTATCGTAGTAGGAAATCCTGCAGCAACAGTTATTACTTCGTCGCCTGCCTTTATTGCTCTATCCCCTAATTTTGCAGACGTAAGCGAATAAAAAGCTAAAAGATTGGCAGATGAACCTGAATTTACTAAAAACGAAAACCTGCTGCCAATGTACCTGGCAAATTCTCTTTCAAATAAAAGACTAAATCTTCCTGCTGTTAACCAGGCATCCATCGTTGCTTCAATTCCTAACAATACATCCGTTTCGTCTATAATTTTACCCGTTACGGGTATGTAATCTTTACCCGGAACAATGGTCCTCGATATCTTATTTTTAAAAAGAGGTATTAAGCTGTCCCGTACCGACTTATCGTGTAGGTTCGTAAATAAAGAATCCATTATCTGTTAAATAAAGATTGATAATATAAAATGTCCGCTTCCAATAATTCTGCGGCGGTGGCCGTACCTTCATAAAAGGATTTATACCAGTAGATTGTTCTTTCTATAGATTCGCTGGTGTTCAACTGCGGTTTCCATCCAAGTAAATTCACAGCTTTACTAATATCCAATTTTAGCATGCCGGTTTCATGAAGTGCATTGGGATCTATTTGCAAAACTATGTTACCGTTACCCCACACATCTATAGCCCGCCTCACAATGTCAGAAACCGGCAAATTATCGGCATTTGCCGGACCGAAATTCCATGCACCACCATATTTCAACGGACTTCCTGCCAACAATTCACCCAATTGCAAATAACCAAATACTGGCTCAAGCACATGTTGCCAGGGCCGCACTGCTTCAGGATTGCGAATAATGATTTCCTTATTTTCAGCTAAAGATCTTACAATATCCGGTATCAGTCTGTCTTCAGACCAGTCACCTCCGCCTATCACATTGCCCGACCGTACACTCACAACCGCTTTCTTATGTGATTCAATTTTTGAAGGGTTAAAAAAAGATAATACATAACTATTGATCACCAACTCAGCACATGCTTTACTTGCACTATATGGATCGTAGCCGCCCAATCTATCTGTCTCCCGGTAAGGATAATGCCACTCCTTGTTTTCATACACTTTATCAGTGGTAATCAAAACAGCCGTACAGGGCTTTTCCAATTTAGTCAGTGTATTCAAAACATTTGCCGTACCAATTACATTTGTTGAAAATGTAACCAGGGGTTCTTTATACGATCTTCTTACGAGTGGTTGGGCCGCCAGGTGAAAGATATGATCCGGTTGAAATGCCAGTATTTCCTGTTCAACTCTCTGGCCATCGTTAATATCAGCAATTACAGATTGAATGTGAATAGTATCTTCAATTTCCTTATAGAGTGATGGATTTGTTTCTGGCGCCAATGAATATCCTTTTATGATGGCCCCGGCCTTGTAAAGAACATAAGCAAGCCATGCCCCCTTAAACCCAGTATGTCCGGTGATAAAAACCTTGCGGCCCCGGTAGAAATTATCCAACAATGATAGCTTTACCATTTTATCCAGGGGGCAGTATTATTTTCAATCATTTCTTCAAGTTGAATTTTGTCGCGCAGGGTATCCATTGGCTTCCAGAATCCATGATGCTTATAGGTGTAAAGCTGTTCATCGGCCGCAAGTTTTTCCAAAGGATCTTTTTCAAATATCGATTTTTCTCCCTCTATGTAGTCAAAAACTTCGGGTTGACAAACAAAAAATCCACCGTTGATCCAGGATCCATCGCCTTTCGGCTTCTCCTGGAAACTTTTAACCTTATGAGATTCATCTATATCAAGCGCCCCAAAACGACCCTCAGGCAGCACAGAGGTCATTGTAATATGTTTACCATGCTCCTTATGAAAATTCAACAATTCATTAATATCTATATCAGCTACACCGTCGCCGTAGGTAAACATAAAGGGTTCAGTCCCAATGTAGTCCTGAACTCTCTTGATGCGCCCACCTGTCATGGTGTCAATTCCTGTATCAACAAGTGTTACTTTCCAGGGTTCAGCATGATTTTTATGATATTCGATCGTATTATTTGACATATCCACCGTCATATCAGCCAAATGCCTGTAATAATTGGCAAAATAAGATTTAATCATATAGCCCTTGTAACCGCATAAGATAATAAAATCGTTATATCCATACGAAGCGTATATTTTCATGATATGCCAAAGAATTGGCTTGCCACCAATTTCAACCATTGGCTTGGGTCTTATGGTTGTTTCTTCAGAAAGACGCGAGCCCAGGCCGCCGGCGAGAATAAGGACTTTCATTGTACAGAAAATGTTATAATTTATAGTATTAATGAGATCGGCCCGGTCAAATAATTTCACGGCTTCGCCCCTCTCAATCACAGGTGAAGCCGAGTTAAATAAAATTGTATAAATGGTAGCCTCTTATAAAAAGTTAAGTGGTTAAATTAAAATAATTTTAAATTTAACGCTATTCTTTCAACCAATAAATCTGCCCTATAAAAACGTTTCTAATAAAAGCGATTTCACATATTATTAAATAATACAACTTTAGAGCCAGGCAAACAACTTTTATAAGCGCTATTTTTGAGCAAAACTACTTTTTTATTTCCGTTGTAATGATAAAATCTGCAGCATTCAAATCCAACCTGACATCCGGTCGGATGCCCCTGTCTGATCTGATCTTTCTGATCATCTTCCGATTTTTGGTTTCACCGGTTTTAGACTGTATTTATTTCTTAAACTTTTTAGAAAATAATTGAAGCGGCTGCTCAATGTCATATGGTTAAGGGATTAGTCATATTATCTATACTACATGAATAATTGTGGAGAGGGAATGGTGATAATCCGGTCCGTTTGGAACTTTATGTGTTTCCCAATTTGCATAAATATAACCGGCTATACTGGCTTATTTTATAATAGAAAACCGGGAAGGTCTTTTCCTCATTAACGCAAGCGTCCGATTGCGGTAATGAGGAAAAGACCTTCATGCGATATCCGGGATAGTAAATCATATTGTTGGTGGAGAGAGTTAAATCAGTAAGACTGATTAATTTTTCTAAATACGGATCTTTACAATTACCCGGGATTTAATTATTCTTTCTTATCTTTTGGCGAAATTCCCCTGCAATGAATCAACGCTTCTACTCCCTGGATATCTTTCGTGGCGCCACTGTGGCACTGATGATATTGGTAAATAATCCGGGTAGCTGGAAACATATTTACGCACCCCTGGAACACGCTCCCTGGCATGGTGTTACCCCAACCGACCTCGTCTTCCCGTTTTTTTTATTTGCAGTTGGCAATGCAATGGCTTTCGTATTGCCTAAACTGGAAGCCGCCGGGGAAGGTGTTTTCTGGAAAAAAATCATAAAACGAACCTTACTCATCTTCCTGATTGGATTATTATTGAATTGGTTCCCTTTTATTAAATGGGAAAACGGGGAACTGGTAGGTAAGCCCTGGGCATATATTACCCCTGAAGGAAAAGCTGCTGGTGTCCGCATCTTTGGTGTTTTGCAACGTATTGCTCTTTGCTACTTTTTCGCATCGGTTATTGCTCATTATTTTAAACAAAGAGGCGCCTTTGTGTTGAGTGCATTCCTGTTATTAGCCTACTGGTTTGTATGTGTAGCAGCTAATCCTTCAGATCCTTTCAGCCTGGCAGGTTGGTTTGGAACAAAAATAGACCTTGCAATAGCAGGAGAAGCGCATATTTATAAAGGAGAAGGGATGTCTTTTGATCCCGAAGGATTCATGAGTATTCCTGCCGCTATCGTGCAGGTGATATTCGGATGGCTCACCGGTAACTATATTTTACAAAAAGGAAAAACACACGAAATGGTAAACGGCCTGTTTGTGGCCGGTTGCGTATTGATATTTGCTGGCTATTGCTGGGATATGGTATTCCCCATCAATAAAAAAATATGGACCAGCAGTTACACAGTCTACATTACCGGGTTAGCATTGCTTATTTTATCGGTGATGATCTTCATTATTGAATTTAAAGGATGGAAAGGCTGGTGGAGCCGTTTCTTTGATGTGTTTGGTAAGAATGCACTGTTTATTTTTGTATTGAGCGGTGTTTTGCCAAGGTTGTTGTCACTTATAAGAATAAACGACGGCATTGGCGCGGATGGCAAACAGGTTTATCTTTCCCCCTTCGGTTGGTTTTATGAGTTTGTATGTAAAAGGATCCTGGTGACGGAACCCAGGGTTGGTTCCCTTATTTATGCGCTTTGCTTCATTGGATTGATGTGGTTTTTTGCCTGGATGCTTGACAAAAAGAAAATTTACATTAGGGTATAATGGTTACCTCTTTGGTCCCGTCGGCCGTTTCCACAATATAAGCTTCAGGAATGATATCAAATTGCTGCTGGTATTCCCTGCTGGTATCTTCAATAAAATTTGCAATCCCATCCGCTGCCACAATATTGATAGTGCAACCACCAAAACCACCCCCCATCAATCTGGCCCCGATTACAGCAGGGTATTTCCATGCCTGCTGTACCAGAAAATCCAATTCGTCACAACTTACTTCATACAATTTACTTAATCCTTCATGCGTTTCAAACATCAATTTGCCAAATCCCGCTATATCATTTTGTTGCAATAACATGGCGGCTTTTCTCGTGCGCCCTATTTCTTCTACTACATACCTGCAGCAATTATATACTTTTGACCCCATTTCATTTTTTACAGCTTCCAGTTCATCTGCCGATTTTATATCCCTGAATGACTGTACCGGCAGGTGAGCTTTTAAAATACGCAATCCTTCTTCACAGCGCTGCCGGCGTATATTATACTCACCCGATGCCAGTGAATGATGCACTTTCGAATTGATCAGTACAATTTTATAACCCCTTAATATCAATGGGAAATATTCAAACTCCAAACGCTGACAGTCAAGCAATATTACATGGTCCTTCTTTCCGTTCATATTGGCAAACTGGTCCATGATGCCACACTGCACATTGGGGAAATTATGCTCGGCACGCTGACATAGCAATGCGAGTTCTACCCTGCTAAGGCCAATCTGGAACATTTCATTCAATGCAAATGCCAGGCCGCCTTCTACCGCAGCGGACGAACTCATTCCTGAACCTCTTGGAATATCACCTCCGAAAACACAATTGAATCCATGAATCCCTTTTCCCAGTAATAAAACTTCATTTACAACGCTTAAAACATAATTTCTCCAACTGTCATTACTCTTGATGTCATTGATTTTTACCGAAAAATGTTCATCAAAATCAAGGGAATAGAAATTAATACCATCGGTCTGGTTCTCGGCTATTGCATAATATACCCCCTTATTGATAGCGGCGGGCATTACAAATCCATCGTTATAATCCACATGTTCACCAATGAGATTGATACGACCTGGAGAAAAAAACAGTTTAGGCTGAGCGGGAAAAATTTCTGAGAAACTTCTTAAAACTGATCTTGCATTCGTATTCATTCAATTAAATTAGCGGGGTGATTTTATAAGTAGTAGTAAAAATAATATTTTCTCCCGGCTGTAGTACTATTATCCCCATTTTATTATTGAACGCGTCGGGAGCTGCACTAAGATTTTCAATGGCAATACTATTTCGGTGTGGTGGTGTATAAATTTGCAGGTATGGGTAATGTTTATCCGGGCGAATTTCTATTTGTACCCTTTTTTCAGCGTCCCTCAGTACACATAGCGGTTGGCTTTCCGCAAAGTTTACCGTAAAACAATTATCCAGGAAGCAATCGTTTATTTTTCTCAATGAACCAAATTCCTGGTAAGGAAGCAACTCACCTGTTGGTATCAAAGCCTCATTAAAAACCAGCATCTCTTTGGATTGAAATTCCAGCTCAAGGCTATCTATTTTTCCTCCAAGCGTAAAATAGGGGTGCCATCCATCCTGTATGGGAATAAGCCCCGAATCCTTATTAATTATTTCCGTCACAATAGTAAGCTCATTATCTCTCTTTAAATGATAAGCTACCACACAATCATAATAAAATGGATACCCCTGATCACTACCGGTATAAGAAAATCTTAATGCAACGCCTGCACTCACCTCGTCTGCATATTGATCCGTTACAGTAAACCCGGCATCATACAATAATCCGTGCAGGGCACTTTCATTTAATAAAAACTTTTTGATCGTATATTCCTTCCCGCCAAACCGGTAGGTCGCATTATTTAACCTGCACGCAAATGGCGATAATTTACAACTTTTAAAACCTTTGGATGTTACATTGCCGGCAAAATCTTCCGCGCTCTCAAAATGGTCAATCACATTTATTGAAGAATTATTGTGTAAAACCCTGAATGCATGGAGGCTGGCGCCGCAGGAAGGAATAATATCAACGGATGTTCCTGATAGGGTATCTTTTAATACTATCTTATCAAACCCATTTTCAATGCTGACTTCTATTGCAAACATGAAGGATAATGTTGAAGGTTGAAGGTTGAAGGTTGGAGGTTGAAGTTTGGAGGTTGAAGGTCGAAAGTTAATGGTTGATAGTTGAAGGTTTGATTGTTAATACTTTTTACGCATGTTCTATCCCAATTGCCAATTGCTTATTGTATTTTTTCTGGCAATTGCCTATTGCCCATTGCCTTTTTCCCCATTGCCTATTGCCTATTGCCCATTCATCCTTCACCATTCACCAAATCATCCTAAGCAAAATTCAATTTATATATCCTGGCCACTTCAATTAATTCAGGCAGATTATTTACCCCAAGTTTTTCAAACAGCCGGGCCTTATGTGTGCCAACAGTTGAAGAATTGATCGAGAGCAATTCGGAAATTTCACTTCCTGATCTGCCTGCTATTAATAAATTGGCTATTTCAAATTCTCTTGCACTCAATTTATCAAAAGGGTTATTGGGCTGTTGTGACCCAATTTCCCCGGCCAACTGCTCAGCAAGGGTTTCACTGATATATTTCCGATCGTTTAAAACCAGCTCCACGGCCTTTTTCAATTCCGTCAGACCCGAGTTTTTTGAAACAAAACCCATTGCCCCGGCTTTCAAAAATCTCTTGGCATACACATTTTCAGAACTCATTGAAAACATGAGTACCCTTGTATCTGAATACCTTGTTTTGATGTATTCCATTAACCCGGCCGTATCGGTATCAGGCATTTGAACATCCATTATAACGAGATCATATTTACGTGCCTTTAACTGGCTTAATGCTGATTTTTCATCTTTCGCCTCATAGATATCACATGGTTTGAATAATTCCTGCAACACATTTTTTACCCCTGAACGTACGATCTCGTGATCATCTATTAATAAAAAATATTTCATAAAAGTATTTTTTCCGGTTAAATTAATCAGTTATCATTAAAAAAAATGTAGAAAAATTACTACACAAGGGGGTTTACTATTACTATAATATCGTGAAAGGTATTTCTCACCTTTGTGTAATATCTCAGGCTCATATATAATATTGAACAAAAAGCAGAAATTTTTTAAGAATAACTAATAAATGCTGCTATTAATAGTTGAATAATTTTTAAATGATCAGGCAGGTTTCATGGTAACTTCTCATTGATAAATACAAAATCTTAAAAATCAATATTTCTTAACCTGTCATTCATCTAAATAAAAGAAGCAAAGATAAACTATTAATTCCGATCTTAGTTATGAACAGGGTTTCCTTTCATCCAATAACCATAACCTGTTTTAATGGCAGTTAAAAAACTTGAAAAGCCTTCAAATGGTAGAAGTCCCGTTCCAAAAAGAACTTACTTCTCATTTACCGTAGTTATAGGCATCTTTGATGGCGGTATTAAACCACTGGAGGAGTTCCTGTTGCGACTGCCTGGCGAAATACAAAATGCCGCTATTATCCTTGATCCTCATACCGGCGACTTCCCTAAAAGTCTGCTGATACAATCCCTTAAAGACCAAACCAGCCTGCTTTCACATGCAGCAGTTAATGGTATAGCGTTTAAAAACAATACAATTTACATTGTACCGGCCGGTAGTGATGTTTCAATTAGAAAAGAAAGGCTCAGCATTAGAAAACTATCAGTTGAAGAAAAGGTTGCGCCGGATCTGTGCCAACTCTTTCAATCAATTGCTGATGAAGCAAAGGAATTTGCCATTGGTATCGTCTTTTCCTCCGATAGTAAAGATGGAGCCGCAGGGTTGAAAGCTATTGAAAATGCGGGTGGATTGGCAATACGCCTGCATCATTATTCTCCCTCCCAACATGGCAATTGGCCAAACTCTTCAAAAAACCAGGATAATCATGCAGTTTTTCAGGCCAATAATGCGGTTAAGGCTATTAGAAATTTTACCGTGAAACTAACGCGGGAAGCAATTAATAAAAATATGTCCAAAGCAACCGAATCAAATAAAACCTTAAAAAGTAAAGAATTCAGTCAAATCGATATCGAAAAATTGAAAACAAGAAATATTGCGCTTACGTTCCGAAATCAGGAATTAGAAATTGCCTGTGCCCGGATGAAAAGGGTAAACGATAAATTAAAAAGAAAAGGAAGGCAATTATTGAAATCGGACAAGGAAATCACTAATGCAAACCAACTTCGCGAAAACCTGGAACAAAGTGAAGCCCATTTTAAAGGAGCATTTGATCATTCCGCTATCGGTATGGCGCTGGTAGCCATGGATGGGAGATGGATGGAAGTAAATGACAGTATCTGTGAAATAGTAGGTTATAGCAGGGAAGAGTTGATGAAAATCACTTTCCAGGACATCACACACCCCGAAGACCTTCAGCTTGACCTGGAATATTTAAACGAATTGATAACAGGAAAACGACAAAGTTACCAGATGGAAAAGCGCTATTTTCATAAAAATGGAAATATCATCTGGGTTTTGCTAGTGGTGTCCATGTTAAAAGACAAGGAAGGAAAGCCGTTGCATTTCATTTCACAAATAGAAGATATCACCGATCGTAAAAAAATTGAAGAAGACCTGCAAATAAGCAATGAAAGATATAAATATGTCACCAAAGCCACTTTTGATGCCATCTGGGATTGGGACTTAAAAAATGACACGGTTTACTGGGGTGAAGGCTTCCAAACTTTATTTGGTTATAATACCAAAATCCTTGGTGCCGAGAAGAAAACTAATTCAAAATTGATCCACCCTGTTGACTTCCTGCAGGTGAATGAGGGAATTTCCAGGCTGATCGCCGGTACAGGAACAACCTGGTCTGCCGAATACAGATATTTGATGGCGAATGGTGAATATGCATTTGTGACCGATAATGCCCTGGTAGTAAGGGATGAGAATGGCCTTGGGGTCCGGATGATCGGAGCCATGCAGGATATTACCAGGAAAAAAAGAGAATAACAACAATTGAAACTATTTGAATCCGTAATTACTAATGCCAACGATAGTGTAATGATTACCGGGGTAGAATCGGAGGATGGGAGCGGACCAAAAATTGTATATGTAAATGAGGCCTTCACAAAGATGACAGGCTATAGCTGTGACGAAATAATTGGCAAAACACCCCGGATATTACAGGGTCTGAAATCCGACAAAAATGCATTGTCACTCCTTCGGCAGTCAATAGAAAAAATGGAGAACTGTGAAATAGAAACGATCAATTACAAGAAAAATGGCGAAGAATTCTGGATAAATTTTTCAGTGGTGCCTATGTCGGATGGGAAGGGCGATTTCAGTCATTGGATCTCTATTGCAAGAGATATTACCTCACGCAAAAGACAGGATGCTGAAAAGGAAGTTTTTTTCAACCTTGTTCAATCCCTGGGCAAATTGGAATTGGGAGAAGCATGGTATAAGATTCTTGAAAGCATTTGTTTTTATTGCGGACTTGAATATGCGGAAGCATGGATGGTGAATATTGATCACTCACATCTCTTATTACACAAAAGATGGGCAAATAATGAACTTGCGGAAAAATTAATAGTAGCCGGTAAAGTCATAAAAATCAAAAAAGGAGAGGGATTAACAGGTAATGCCTGGCTCAATAATAAAGTTGCCTATATAAATGATATTACTAACCATGCTTCTTACCTGGCCGAAAAGTCCGAAGTTGAATGCAGGCATAACAGTGCAGCATATATCCCGGTTTTATATCGGGGCCATACAATCGCCTTGCTTTGTTTTTATTCAACCAAAATTGAAATGGATAACAACAATTTTAAGACTTTATTTGAAAATATCAGTCAGCAATTGGGGCCCTATGTACAAAATAAAAGATCCGAGGATGAGCTGGCAAGGTTTTTTAACCTTTCACCAGACTTTCTCGCCATCGCTGGTACGGACGGCTATTTTAAAAAGATCAACCCTGCCTTCTCAAAGATTTTGGGATACAGTTCAAAAGAGCTTTTTGATAAACCAATCTCCCATTTTACTCACCCTGGTGACCGCGAAATAACCGAAAACAGGAGAAATAGACTTAGAGAAGGCTACCCCCTCCTGGATTTTGAGAACCGCTACCTGACAAAAAATGGAGAAACCAGGTGGTTTTCCTGGACCTCAACTCCTTTGCCCGAAGAAGGACTCATTTTTGCTGTTGGAAAGGATACAACGGAAAAAAGAAAATTAGATGACGAAAAAAAACGCATCCTCGAAAGTATTTCTGATTTTTTCTTTGCACTTGATAAGGATTTCAATTTTACTTATATGAATTCTGCAACTGAAAAGTTGTTTCGAATAAAACCGGGAGAATTGATTGGAAAAAATATTTGGGAAGAATGGCCCTCATTTGAAAAAGGTATTTTTTTTGAAACTATGCAAAAATCAATAAAATCAAAAGTGCGGGTATCTTTTGAATTTTATGATAAAACTTCCAATGGCTGGTTTGAAGAAAGTTTCTACCCTTCAGATGATGGTCTGTCCGTTTTCTTTCGTTCAATTAATGAGCGTAAGGTGGCAGAGAAGGCGCTGAAAGAAGCATTTAAAGAAAAAGATACCATCCTTGAAAGTATAGGGGACGCATTTTTTGCAGTTGACAGAAGCTGGACCGTGACCTATTGGAACAAAATGTCAGAACAATTATTAAAAGTGAACAGGGAAAATATCGTAGGCAAGAATTTGTGGGACATATTTGCAGAGTCTGTTTCTTCTTTATCATACATCAATTATCACAAAGCAATTGATAATAACGAAGTAATCCATTTTGATGATTATTTTGAACTGCTGAATATTTGGCTGGAAGTAAGTGCCTACCCGTCCCCTGGCGGCTTGTCTGTCTATTTTAAAGATATCAGCTTGCGGAAAAAGGCCGAAGATTCCATTAGAACCAGTAATGAACGCTATGATATGGTGGCCAAAGCAACTAATGATGCCATATGGGATTGGGATCTGGTCACCAACCAGGTGGTAAGGCCCGGTAAGCGTTTGGAAACCATGTTTGGATATGATGATTGCGAGGCAGGTGAGGTAGATGATTTCTGGAATACACATGTACACCCGGGCGATTGGATGGAGGTTACAAAAAACCGGAATGCCCTCTTTGCAAACCCTGCCGAAAACTATTGGGAAGACGAATACCGCTTTATGACTACTGAGGGCGAATATGCTTATGTGAATGACAAAGGATATATCATTCGTAATAAGGATGGAAAGGCGATCCGAATGATTGGCGCGTCTAAGGATATTACCAAAGATAAAGAACAGGTAAATGAAATTAGCAGGATCCGGAAAAATCTTGATTCATTAATAAATACCACTACAGACTTAATATGGTCAATCAATACCGAATTCAGAATTATAGCGGCCAATAAGGCATATAGCGATGCAATACAGGCGATAACCGGCAATCCCGTTAAGGAAGGGGATAATGCAATTTTCCCTTCAACTGATACAGAAATTAAGGATAAATGGACGAGGTTCTATACAATTGCCTTATCAGGAGAAACTTTTCATTTCGAGGAATCGTTTTACAATCCTACTGTCCGCGACCCCTGGCATACCATTGTCTCTTTTTCCCCCATTATCACCAGGAATGGTGAGATATCAGGGGTTGCCTGCTTCGCAAAAGATATAACCGAATTGAAAAAAGCGGGTCAAAAACTCCTGGAATTAAATAATTCACTGGAAAAAAGGGCAGGGGAATTAGCATCTTCCAACAGCGAATTGGAGCAATTTGCCTATGTTGCATCCCACGACCTGCAGGAACCGCTACGCATGGTGAGCAGTTTTCTTCAGTTGCTTGAAAGAAAATACCACGATAAACTGGATGAAACTGCCAGGAAGTATATTCAATTTTCAGTAGATGGCGCCGACCGAATGAAACAACTGATTAATGACCTGCTTCAATATTCCAAAATTGGCACTGCCTCATTGGAAATTGTTCCGGTAGATATGAATGAGGTATTAACTGGTGTACTTATGCTGTTTAAAAATGAAGCAAATACGATTGATGCGGAAATTATAGTTGAAAATCTACCCGTTATACACGCCGGTAAACTGGCCATGTCGCAATTAATGCAAAACCTGGTAGGTAATGCCCTAAAGTACAGGAGCAAAGAAAAACCAGTGGTAACTATTTCCGGTAAAGAAGAAAAAGATGAGTGGATCTTTACCGTTAAAGATAATGGAATAGGCATTGACTCAAAATTCAGTGATAAGATTTTTATTATTTTTCAGCGCTTACACCATAAGGACCAGTTTAACGGCACCGGTATTGGTCTCGCTATTTGTAAAAAAATAATTGAACGCTACCATGGCAAAATTTGGGTAGAGTCAGAGTTCGGTAAAGGAAGTAAGTTTATCTTTGCAATACCCAAAAAGCATAACTAATAGCAGATCCATCATGAATGGACAATTCATAGTTCATGGTTCTTGATTGACAGTTCATGGTTTATGGTTCATAGTTCCTGGCTCATTGTTCATGGTTCAAAGTTCATAGTAGCAGTTTTTCTTTAACCTTGCCACTATTTTACAACGGATACTGACTATTGGCCAGGCCTTAGAGTCTTTCACCATTCACCCTTCTAACATTACCCTGATATAATGATCCCTATACACATTTTACTGGTAGAAGATAACGAAGGCGATATTATACTGATCCTGGAAGCCCTGAAGGAAGGGAAGATAAACAATAAAATATCGATAACAAGGGATGGTGAACAAGCCATACAATTTCTGAATAAAGAAGGTACCTACACCCATGCTCAGCGACCCGACTTAATTTTGTTGGATATTAACCTTCCCCGGATTGATGGTAAAGAAGTGTTACTCTATATTAAAACAAATCCTGAATTAAAAGCCATCCCGGTAATAATGCTTACAACGTCCTCTTCAGAAAAAGATGTAATTGAATCTTATGAAAATTACGCTAATTGCTATATATCAAAACCTGTTGACCTGGATAAATTTTTTGAGATAGTTCAAAAAATTGAAAATTTCTGGATTACGATTGTACATCTTCCCAAAAACGATTAACCATGTTGCCCGATACCGCAATCAATATTTTAATGATAGAGGATAATACCGGCGATCAGTTTTTACTTTCTGAAATATTGAATGCATCTGATATTAATGTAAAAAATCTTTTTTCTTCCATCAGGTTAGACAGTGCATTAGAGCAATTAAAGGAACCAATAGATATTATTTTATTGGATCTTTCGCTTCCCGATAGTACGGGCATTGACACCTTTAATGCCATTATAAAGCGTGCCGGCAAAACACCGGTGGTTATTTTGTCCGGACTTACGGATACAACGCTGGCGCTGGACGCAATTTCGCTGGGTGCCCAGGATTACCTGATAAAAGGAGATTTTGATGAAAAACTATTGGCTAAAACCATCCGCTACAGCATTGAAAGAAAGAAAAACATGGAAGCCTTACAGGAAAGCATCGAGCGTTACAACCTGGTAAGCAAGGCCACCAATGATATGGTATGGGACTGGAATATAATAACCGGAGAAGTATACAGAAATGTAGAAAGCTGGAATAAACTTTTTGAAAGTTCATTGGAAAAATTGGGGTCCACAACACAGTTTTTTATTAACCGGATTCATCCGGAAGATCTGGTACCAACCTTAAATAGAGTAAATGCTATTTTAGAAAATCCCAACCAGTTTATTTTTGAAGTGGAATGCAGGGTCAAAAAGGAAAATGGCGATTATGCATTTATTACCGACCTTGGCTATATCATCCGCAACCGGTCCGGCAACGCCACCAGGATAATTGGTGCTACACAGAATATTACAGAAAGAAAAGAAGGGGAAGCAATTTTAAAGTCGTCTGAAGAGCGATACCGGTATTTATTTAATAATAATCCGGCCTGTATTTTAATCTGGAACCTGGATGATTTTAGAATCCTGGAGGTAAATGATTCCTCTATTGAACAATACAATTATACAAAAGAGGAATTTTTAAAGATGACAATGCTGGATCTTCAGATTCCTGAAGATTCGCATGAGATAAAAGAACTGGCACAAAAAGCCAGTGCAAATGTATTTTTTAAAGTTAACACCACGTGGAAGCACATTAATAAGTCCGGCGAATATATGTTTATGGATATTACTTCGCATAGAATTGAATACAATGGTAATGCTGTGATACTGGCGCTGGCTAACAATGTAACGGAAAAAATTTTACTGGAAGAAAAATTTGAAGAAGAGCAGCTGAAAAAACAGCTTGAAATTACAGAGGCTGTTATTACGGCCCAGGAAAAAGAACGGCACGAAATCGGCCGTGAACTTCACGATAATGTGAACCAGATACTGGCAAGTTCCAGGCTATATTTAGGTCTCGCCAAAAGAGATATCAATGTACCCAACCAGTTTCTCGATGAAACGGAAATTCTCATTACTTCTGCGATCGCGGAAATAAGGTCTTTATCCCATTCATTGATTCCTCCTTCCCTGGATGATTTGGAACTGGCCGAAGCCTTGGATAATATCATTGCAACCGTCTCTAAAGCTAGTTCGATAAAAGTATATGCCGACATGAAAAATTTTAAAGAAAATTCTACGCCAGATAAATTAAAACTGGGTATTTACAGAATTGTGCAGGAACAATTTAATAATATACTGAAATATTCAAGAGCTTCTACCGTCCACCTCTCCATTGCTCATGAGAATGGGAAAATTCTGTTGCGTATTAAAGATAATGGAATAGGTTTCGACAAATCGAAAAAAACTCAGGGTGTTGGCCTGCTTAATATAAAGACAAGAGCATCCTTATTTAATGGTGAAATGAACGTAATTACTTCACCAGGTAACGGCTGTGAACTGATCGTGAATTTCAATCTGCTAGAGTAATGTTAAGTAGCAAATGAGTCAAGTAGGTATCACAAATTCTACGCATTTCCTGGTAGTTGCGGTTAGGAAATGAAAAGAGCGAAACTATCCGCTTGAATTGGGTTGGGTGTTTTCACCAACAGCCAGGAAAGAGCAAATCTATCCTGGTGAGCCGCTGTTGGGTGTTTTCACCAACAGCCAGGAAAGAGCAAAACTATCCTGGTGAGCCGCTGTTGGGTGTTTTCACCAACAGCCAGGAAAGAGCAAAACTATCC
>JBDTWP010000078.1:0-19920 GCA_040006615.1 Ferruginibacter sp. | reverse complement strand
AGAAATAAAATGATCATCATTCAGGTTGTCCCGTAGGGACAATATGTGGGTAGTATGTGGGTAGCAGAATGTTTCAAAATTAATTTGTCAGCACACTAGTGATTGCTTTTAAGTATGGTTTATTTTAAAAAATATTTGCGTAGAATGTATGTAGTAAACTTTAATCTTTTTTGTGTCACCAGCTTACTTTTTAGTATGGAGCAAACTGCAGCTCAAACGCAAAAAAAGGCATTAACAGCAAGAGCATATTACCTGGATACATCAGGTAATGATAGTAATAAAGGAACTAAGAACAGCCCGTGGAAAACGATTCAAAAAATTAATTCTATCCTGATAAAAGCCGGGGATTCGGTGATGCTTAAAGCAGGCCAAGCCTTTACAGGCACGCTGCGGCTGGATGCAAGCTGTATAGGCCTGTCTAACAAACCGGTATTGTTTACTTCTTATGGTAAAGGGAAGGCTGTTATAAATGCCGGAAACGCATCCGCTATCCTTATTGAAAAAACAAAATTTATTACGGTAAGAAAATTAAAGCTGGCGGGAACCGGAAGAAAGGACGGCAATACCGGAGATGGCATTGCACTCGCAGATTGTAGCAATATCATGCTAAGCGAACTTGAGATAGGCGGATTCCGGAATTCAGGGGTGTTGGTGAATTCTTCCTCTGATATACGAATTACTGAAGTAAACGCACATGATAATGGATTTGCAGGTATTTCAGTATCAGGTAAATACCCGTCAAAAAAGAGTTGCAGCAATATTTATATTGGCTATTGTAATGCGTATAACAATCCCGGCAGCCCGGCGATCTTAGATAACCATAGTGGTAATGGGATTGTGGCCGGCATTTGCAATAAACTAACCATTGAATATTGTACCGCTACCAATAATGGTTGGGATATGCCCCGTGTTGGCAACGGCCCCGTTGGTATCTGGTGTTATGAGGCAGATAGTGTAATTATTCAGCATTGCATTTCTTATCGCAATAAAACATCCGCGGGCGGCGACGATGGTGGCGGGTTTGACCTGGACGGTGGTGTTACTAATTCCGTGGTCCAATATTGCCTTTCTTATGAAAATCAGGGAAGTGGCTTTGGGATATTTCAATACGTAGGTGCAAGCGCCTGGCATAACAATACCATTCGTTATAATATCAGTGAAAATGACGGTACGGTATCTCCTGCCGGCGCAGGAATCTATATATGGAATAGTTCAGATGATTCCATGCAATTTAATAATTGCTCCTTCTACAACAACACAATCTATAACAGCAAGGGCGCCGCGATAAGTTATGCAGGCCAAAGCACAAGAAAGGGTTTTTTATTTTACAATAATATTTTTGTTGGCAGCGATAGCCTGCTGAAAGGTAAAAGAACGAATGATACTTTCCTCGCAAATAACTGGTGGAGCTTAAAAAGCAAATTTAATATCGAAGGCATTCATGATCTAAATGAATGGGCAAAAAAAAGCGGACAGGAAATGCTGGCAGGGAAATTAACAGGATGGAATACAGACCCCGATTTTAAAGGTGCAGGAACTACAACAATAACTTCAGTACCAGGGTTAAAATTATTTGACGGGTATAAGATTCCGGTAGGTTCACGGCTTCGGCAGAATGGTCTTGAACTAAAAAGATTGTTCGGTATCGAAACAGGTAGTGTTGATCTCAACGGGCAACTGGCGCCGGTAAAAGGTATTGGGGCATGTTTTTAATGTTTAATATTTTGACGCCTCATTTCTGGCAACAGCGATGGCATCTCTTAAAAAAAAACCATCCCTTCCAAAAAATTAAATATGCTGGTTGTTGGTATAGGAGCTTGCCACCGTTTTTTAGCCGATAACTTAATGGTCTGATTGCCCCTAATTGGAAAGTTCGGTTTTGTCCGGCAGTTCTCCACTTAAGCGACTTTATAATCTTGACATTAAACACATGCTTTTTGCCTGCAGCCCTTTCGGTAACTTCTTGCCATGAAATAGCAACAGATTGCCTGATTTGTTCTGGTGTTGGCGAGCAATCCCATATTTTTTATTTCTGCCTTTTGTTTTTTCAGATGTGGGTAAAGTGTAGATATTTACCGTGCCTACGGCACTCTGTCTGGGGGGATATCATACAACGGGTTAAAACCCGTTGAAAAAGGTCAATTGCTGGCCTGTAGCTGTTAAGAGCCCTGCAATAGTATGTCGTGCAAAACATGATGCTTCTTTTAGATTTCTACAAATCTAATCAGAACTGTGTCTTGATTGTGAGACCATAAGTCCTTGGAGCAGCAAGGTGCACCGCCCCAAAATCATATGCATATTCTATATAATTTTTATTCGTACAATTCCTAACCCAGAAAAAAAGGTCAGCATGTTTACTGCTAATACCAAGCCTCGCATTGAGCAGGTTGTAAGGTGATTGCTGAATGTTATTGCCAAGATCAAAGTATCGCCTGCCCAAATAATACCACTCACCGCGGGCCACCAGTTTAATTTGTTGCCTGGCGCTTACCAAATAACTGTATTGCAAAACGAGCATAGAAGTAACATCAGGAGTAAATATTTGTTTCTTACCATCAAGGTTGACTGTTTGTCCATTACCCGATACTTTCAGTGATTTGTATTTCGCGTCTGTATAACCAAGACTATAGTCCAACTGAAAACCTTTTACAGGTTTGCAGGAAAGCTCAAGTTCTGCCCCTTTGCTTCTGAGCTCACCGGTATTTCTCGTAACCGTAATTGCATCCGGCAAAATAAGCGTGGGAACCTGGGCATTGTTTACATAGGTTAGGAATGCCGAAACATTTAAGAATAACCGGTTCTTAAAGAAATTATTTTTTATGCCTACCTCGATATTATTGCTGTATTCAGGTTTGTACGGATACAACGGAGGCTGGGAAGGATCGGAAGACAATTGGGTAAGCCCACCAGTTCTGAAGCCGCGGCCATAGCTTGCATATAAATTGCTATTCCCGGCAATTTGATATTTTAAGCCAAGCTTTGGTGACACTGCATTAAAATGCACGGAAGCGGAAGTGTCGTCCCTGGTTACAAATGCATCCTGCCCGTCTTTCTGGTATTCGCCATTTACATTCAGCCTTTTATTTTCATAATCATAACGCATGCCTGCAATCAAGGATAATTTACTGGTAAGCATATAATTTATTTGCCCATACACAGCGAAACCTGTGTTTCTCCCTTTAGTAATGTTGATCGTTGAAAAATCCGTATCCGGTACACCAAGTAAAGCGGCGTCTTTCCCAAAATGCGTGCCCTGTTTTACAGGATTGTCCTGATGAAAGAAATACGTTCCGGCTGTCCAGCTTAACAGAGACGATTTACCTGCGGCCGAATTAAACCTGAATTCATGTGTCAGTACTTTTACATTGTTCCAGGGATTGCCATAATTGTTGACTATGGTGACAGCATCAAGTGGCGAGAAATCACCGTCAATTGGTGATTCATAAATACGATGATTAGTCTGCCAGGCTAATTGTGTGGAAAAATCTACAAGGGCACCAATATGATTAACTGATAAGGAAGCATTCAGGGTGTTATCAATCATTTTTCCAACTGCATTCTGATTTAATTCAAATGGCTGGCTGAATGCTTCTTCAACGCCGTTCACCATTGGAAAAGCTCCCATATTACTGTTGTTCTGATGCTTTATGTTTAAGGTTATTGACCATTTTGCCGCGGGTAAATATTTTAAATAGTAATTACCGGTAACCTGTTCCTGTTTATCAAAAGACTTATTGTTGAACTGGTTGTTATAATAGCCGTTCCGCTTATTAAATACACCGGAAGCACCTAAGAACAATTTGTTTTTTACAACCGGGGTACGGATACCGGTACTGTATCGCTGTTGGTTAAAGTTGCCAACACTCAATTCAACAAAACCATTGGTACTATTGGTGGGTTGTTTGGTGATGATATTGATCACTCCGCCCATTGCGTTTCTTCCATACAATGTTCCCTGCGGGCCGCGCAACACTTCAATTCTTTCAATATCCGATAACTGGGGGATATAGGTATCCAAATTAAACTGGTTCACTCCATCAATATAAGTAGCAACTGCGGGATCATAAGAAGTAGTGGTGATCCCACGTATAGACGTCACATTTCTTTCATCCCCGGAATTGCCGGAAGACATATTAGGAACGATTGCCGTTAATTCTTTGGTATTCCAAAGCCTGAATTCCTGTACCTGCCTGGAAGAGATAGCGGTTACACTTACCGGTACCTTTTGCAATAGCTCCTCTTTTTTTTCGGACGTAACCGTTACGGTCTCCAATTGAATCAACGAATTCTGCAATTGGAAGATGAATGATTTATTATCCTTCTTCTTCACATCAATAGCTTCCGCTGCAGTTGCATAACCGATGGCTGTTAATTCAATGATATATTCACCGGCACCTAAGTTATGAATATTGAAATTGCCGGCTGCGTCGCTGATGGTAGTTACATGCGTATTCAATAAATGAATACTGACATTCCTTAAAGGATTTGATTCGTGATCCGTTACATTTCCGGTAATGTTTGCCTGTCCATTTATATCGCTGGCAATCAGCAGTAAAACAATTCCACAAAATATTTTAGTGAACATGACCGTTTTTATTTAGTACTTTTTTATCCTGGCTTTTAGGCCGTTATTCGTCATTGCTGTTCAAATTTTATCCTTATTTGGAATTGAACTGTATTGAATTTATTCCACCTCCTATTTTCTCCTGTGCTTTATAAAGGAAATAGATGGAATGAAACTTATTATCCGTTATTACCCCAAGTGGCACTTTTGTCGCCCCTGTCTGTTTGCCATTAGGAGGAGCAGGCATGTTTCCCTTACCTAACAACTTACCGTCAGGTGCATCTAATCTTACTTCAAAGGTTAAGCCCGTTTTTGGTGTTCCTTGCCATCCGGCGTTAAGGTTGACGGAACGAACCGAGGTAAGGTCAATATTTTCTACGGCAAACCACCCTTCAAGAGCAGGGAAAACCAAAATATTTCTGGCGCCGTATTTAAAATTTGTAAACCCTTTTACTTTTTCCTTACCTGTAAAAGACACTGTATTGCTACTCAATGATACAGCACTGTTCCCTGTTAATGACTTAATATTAACACCACCCTTATCAGTATAAGCCGCCGACAAAACCATTACACTTGCGGGCTTTTGATCTGCTGGAGGAATGATGGAGCCTTCCGGAGTCAGAGATTTTTTAGGGGCGGATTTATTTCCAAGTGATAAAATATATGATATCATCTGCTGCGCATCACCGGTTGAAAGTGTTGGGTGGGCGGCCATTGCAACTTCACCCCAAACGCCGGATCCGCCTTTGATTATTTTTTGGGTAAGGTAGGTCATTGCATCCTTTTGTGCCTGGTATTTCTCTGACACCATCAGATAGGCCGGGCCCACAGATTTTTCGTTTTCCTTATGGCAGCTTTTGCAATCCAGGGTCTGGATCAAATTTTTTCCTTCGATATTTGCCTGTCCCTGCAGATGACCGGTAGTGGCCGCAGCTTTGTCAAACCCTTCCATATAGTCAACAGACACAAAGAGATTTGCGGTATCAATCTTTGCCGTATCATTCTGATCACTTACTGTTACAGCATACTTTATGGGTATTCCCGGTAAATAAAAAGATTTGTTTCCCCCTGTCAGGTTAATATGAACGATTGGCGCCTCATTACCCGCATACACACTTAATAAATCACTTTTTGAGGATGCTCCATGGCTGTCACTTACAACTACAGAAATTTTATAATCTCCGGCGGTAGAATAGGTATAAGCCAATTCCGGTGTTGTGGTTTCTTTGGTAGTACCATTACCCAGGTCCCATAAATAATTAACCTTATCTTTCTCTGGGTCTTTAGCAATCACAGAAGCTTTAATATCAAGCGGTAGCATTCCCGAACTTTTATTAATGTTTATTGCCGTGATCATAGGTGGCCTGTTGCCGCCATTATAGTCTATCCTGGCCAAACCCGCATCAGGGTTTTTAGTAAACCAGCCATTGCCATATTCAAGCAAATATAACTTCCCATCCGGTCCTACTTCCATATCAATCAAAGAATTTACTTTCAGCGTGCTGAAGAAAGGTTCCATTTTATCAAAGTCACCATTTGGTTGCAGGGTTACAACTTTTATCCAGCCCCTGATCCACTCATAAATAAAAAGTTTGCCATTATAATATGCAGGCAGGCGGGTATCCTTAGGAAACATATCTGTATAGTATACAGGTCCGGCCATTGCATTTCTTCCTCCTGTGCCTACCTGAGGGAAATCAGGAGATGCCGCGTAAGGATACCAGATAAACGCAGGTTGTACAGGCGGTAATTCCCTTAACCCGGTATTATTTCTTGAATCATTAACAGGTTTTGCAGGATCGAAGAGTGGACCGGTTTTCCCGGTAGCATAGTCAAATTGACGATAAGGGTAATTATTTCCTACAAATAACGGCCAGCCAAAAAATCCGGCTTTACGAGCCTGGTTTACTTCATCATACCCACGTGGACCACGCGTAGCAAAACTATCCACATTCGCATCCGGCCCTACTTCTCCCCAGTACAAATTACCATTTTTCTGATCAACAGAAATCCGGTAAGGATTACGGTTTCCCATAACATAAATTTCCGGCCTTGTTTTATCAGTGCCTTGCGGGAAGAGGTTGCCCTCAGGTATTTCATAGCTGCCATCGTCTTTTATTCTGATCCGCATAATCTTTCCACGCAGATCATTGGTATTACCGGAGGATCTTCTTGCATCGTATTGCTGGTGCCCCGGTAAATCATTTAATGGTGCATAGCCGCTGTTTACATAGCTGGCACCCTTTTCATCAAATGGTGTTGAGTTATCGCCTGCGGAGAAATACAATAACCTGCCGGGACCGAATGCAATGGAGCCCCCTGTATGACAGCAGATCTCACGTTGAGACTTTACTTCCAGGATCACTTTTTCCGTTGCCTTGTCGAGTGTATCGTTCTTAAAGGTAAATCTTGATAAACGATTGACGGCAGTATCCGCAGGGCTGTAATAAATATATACCAGGTTGTTTTTTTCAAAGTCCGGGTCTTTGGCAAGGCCCAGCATTCCTTCTTCTGCATTTACATCCGGCGTTGATAATGTTTTATAGTACACATTAAAAAATCCAACCTGCTTCACCTTCTTTGTCTCATGCTTATAAAGCATTATTTCCCCGCGTCTTTGAATAACCAGGATGTCGAGGTTGGGTAGCACGGTCATTTCTGTTGGCTCGAAAAACTCTCCCTGGATGAGCTGTGTTTTTGAGAAGCGGTTGTCATCCGGGGGCAGTTCTGTTTTTGCTCTCGAATAGTCAAGCTCACTATTTTCTCCAATTGCATATTGAATACCACCCAAAATGTGTTTAAGGTAAGGTTCTTCTTTAAAAGATTCTTTGGTATGACCTAACTCTGTATAAAAAGCCCTTCCGCCATCATAATCGTGGTACCAGGCTATTGGATGATTATCCCCATTCTTACCGCCATGATAAGTTTTTTCATCTATCGTCATTAATACATGTACATCTTTATTCAATTTCTTAAAACTGTAGAATTCATCCGTTCTTTTCCATTGTGCCGGAAGGTGTTTGGTAGCAATATTGGTTTGATCCACCACATGCATTACGCCTTCCTGGATATCAGGAAAAGTATCATTGATCCCGGGATGATCTAAAAAATAAGCGCCTGCCAACCTTCCGTACCAACCCCAGTCATACTCGCAGTCCGTTGCAGCATGAATACCCATATAACCACCTCCGGCCTGTATGTACCGTTCAAATGCCGCCTCCTGGTAATGATCTAATACATCACCTGTCGGGCTCAAAAAAACCACGGCGGCATATTTTTTCAAACTGTCCTCGTCAAACACAGATGCATCCGCTGTGGTATCCACATCAAAATTATTACTGCTTCCTAACTTTTGTATTGCCACATTACCATCTGCGATGGATTCATGATGGTATCCTGCCGTCTTACTGAAAACCAACACTCTGGGCTTCCCGGCACGTTTATCAGAACAGGAAATGGCAAAAAGGACGATGGTCAGAAAAAGGATGCCTTTCAGAATGCCAAAAGAACAATTCATTTTGATAAATTTAAAGATTGATAGTTGATATATTCATTTCCCTAACCTGATTTGACCAATATGCGATGCAGGTAATTTTTATAATAAATGGAATCCGGGTCCGATATTGCATCACTAAGAAGCTGTTTTCCTTTGGAAGTAGTTTCATATTTATCAGTAATCCCTGTCAGAATTGCCAATACATTTGTGTATTTGGAAAACATATCTTTTTCAGTTCTTTCGGCAAACAATTTTCTTTTTTTATTACAATATTTTTCAGGAATAGCTTTTTTCAATTGGTCTGCAAAACGGGGATAAAGGTAAGCATACTCGGATGAAAAAAATAGATTCGAACTAATAAACCATTTTTTGAACGCATTTTAATTACTATAAATCCGGAAAATTGCATTTTTTGAATTAGTTCCATTAATTTCAAAAATTACATTAGAATAATTATCTTAGTCCTGACTTCCCGTTTTTCATTTGATCATAAAAAATTGCTGTTATGAAATATACCAGAATTGAATTCCTGAAATTTGCCGGCATGGGTATTTCCGGTGTTGTAACAAATACTGCAACTGGCAGGTTCGCGGATCATGTATCCGCTGAGGATGAAAAATTAAAATTCGGGTTAACCTCTTATACTTTCCGCAATTTCAACCTGGAAGATACCATTAAAATGTCGCTGAGGCTGGGCATCAGGAACATCTCTTTAAAATCTATGCACATGCCATTGGAAAGTTCAGCGGATGATATTAAAAATATTGCCGCAAAAGTCAGGAGTGCCGGATTAGATTTATATGGTGCAGGCGTCATTTACATGAAAACGCCACAGGAAGTGGAAGCTGCTTTCACTTATGCCGCCAATGCAGGACTTAAAATGATCATTGGTGTACCCAATCATGAATTATTGCCATTGGTGAATGAAAAGGTTAAAACAACCAATATCATATTAGCGATACACAATCATGGCCCCGGTGATAAATTGTATACAAGTCCCGCTGATGTATACGAAAAAGTAAAGGATCTTGATAAACGAATCGGTTTGTGTATAGATATCGGCCACGTGCAACGAATCGGCCTTGATCCTGCTGCGATGCTGGAAAGATATAAGGATCGCTTATACGACCTGCACATGAAGGATGTGAGTAAGGAAAGTGAAGAAGATTCCCCAATAGAAATAGGGCGAGGCATTATTAATATACCCAGGGTCATTAAAACACTGATTAAAATTAATTACAAGGGTAATATGTCTTTTGAGTTCGAAAAGGACGGAAATGATCCGCTTCCTGGTTTAGCGGAATCGGTGGGATATACACGCGGCGTGATTAGAATGATATAAGAATTACATGATTCAGAATGTGTTGAGAAATTTCTCAGGCCATTGGTGATATATTAATATTTTCCTTTTATAAATGAACTATCTTTTATCATGAGCAATCATCTTCACCGCAGAAAGTTTTTGTCAGCAATGTTTGGGATACCTGTAGTAGCATCAGCAGGTTTATTTAATGATGAACCAGCATCTGCAAAAAGGGCTCCGGTAAAGACAGGTGGGTTAAAGACGGCCCTGAACGCTTTTTCTTTTAACGCTACCCTGTCGGATGGAACCATGACCATTAGTGACCTGCTTGATTTTTGTGCATTCACCGGTTTTGAGGGAGTAGATATAACGGGGTATTATTTTAAAGGCTACCCGCAGCCACCTTCAGACGAATACCTTTTTCAAATTAAAAGAAAAGCATTCCACCTGGGAATTGAAATAAGTGGTACGGGTGTACGGAACGATTTTACGATCGCTGACAAAGCCAATCGTGAAAAAGAAGTAGTGCTCGTAAAAAACTGGATTGAAGTTGCTGCAAAGATCGGGGCTCCTGTGATCAGGATATTTGCAGGTAATCAAAAGAATGAAGGCATTGCCAAAGAAGAGGTTACCGAATGGATGCTGAAGGATATTCAAACCTGCGTAGACTATGGCAAACAACATGGGGTCATTATTGGTTTACAGAATCACAATGATTTTATACAGACCGCCGCCCAGGTGATAAAGATCATTGAAACGATCAATTCAGAATGGCTGGGCCTGATACTGGATACCGGCAGCTACCGGGTGCTGGATCCGTATGAAGAAATTACCAGGTCGATAAAATATACAGTGAACTGGCAGATCAAAGAAAAAGTTTTCATCAACGGGTCAGAGCAGGAAACTGATATGGATAAATTAATGAAGATAATCAAAGCTTCCGTATATAAAGGTTACCTGCCAATAGAAACCCTGGGCAATGGGGATCCGAAAACAAAGGTAACTGAGCTTCTTGCAAAGTTGCAAAAGGCAATGACATAATAAATGAAAACAAGCCAACCGGGTTTAATTCATGAACATAAATCAACATGAAACAAATTAACTGGGGAATTATCGGTTGCGGTGACGTAACCGAATTAAAAAGCGGGCCTGCATTTAATAAAGTAAATAATTCCGCGTTGGTTGCTGTAATGCGCCGTGATGCAGCAAAGGCAGCCGACTACGCCCGCCGGCACAATGTGGCCCGCTGGTACGATGACGCCGGAAAACTCATCAACGACCCGGAAGTAAATGCCATTTATGTTGCCACACCGCCATCTTCTCACGAAACATATACCATCGCTGCCCTGAATGCCGGTAAACCGGTATATGTAGAAAAACCAATGGCCGGCAATTATGCTGCCGCCTGCAGTATGGCCAACGCCGCGGAAGAAAAAAACCTGCAACTGGTAGTGGCACATTACCGCCGTGAGCAACCAAGGTTCAAAAAAATAAAACAATTAATAAATAACAAAGCGATCGGCGATATACTGCTTGCGCGGCTTGAATTAACCAAGCCGCCGCTTACCAGGGAAGAAATGTCCGATCCATCGATTGGCTGGAGGGTAAACCCTGAAATTTCCGGAGGAGGTCTTTTTCACGACCTTGCCACACACCAGCTCGACCTTATGTATTATTTTTTTGGTCCTGTACAAAAAGTAACCGGCATCGCCACTAACCAGGGTGGAATCTATGCTGCAGATGATGTGGTTGCCGGGAATATTTTGTTTAAAAACGGCATTGCCTTTAGCGGCACCTGGTGTTTTAACGCCGCCACCGAAGCAACAACCGACCGTGTCGAAATAATTGGCACAGGTGGTAAAATAACTTTCAGTGTTTTTAGCGAACATACCATAACGGTAACGGCAAATGGCGAAACCACCACCCTTTCCTTTGATGCATTGCAGCATGTACAGCAACCCATGATCAATGCAGCCGTACAATACTTTTTAGGAGAAGCCCCCAACCCATGCACGGGCCGGGAGGGAGCGGAAGTAATGCGGTTGATGGAGGAGATGGTTGGGAAATAAAAGGTTTCCTGGTATTTCATGAACGGCAAACCATTTACTTAACATTGGCTTAAGGCATTCTAACAAATTGTGAATGGTGAAATAGGGGAAATTGAAAGAGTGAAGACTGACAAGGGCAAAAAGCCGGAATTGGCCTTCATTGAGGAATTGAGCAATTGAGCAATTGAGTCATTGAGCAATTATTCTCAGGAAATATTCCTGGTAGTTTGGGGCTTTATTATTAGATTACAAGTAGAGAAATCTTTGGTGTGAAATACGACAGTATGATTTTTTTTATCAAAAAACTGCATTTTTCCCTCCCAGGTTTAAGAGACCTTTACGAGATCCTTATGAGACCTTTGTGAGAGGATACTACTGAGGAACTATTGGGTTAGTCCATATCTAACAAGGGTCTAACAAGGCCTTCCTCCTAATTACACCCATATAAGCCGGGAAGACAACAGAGAAAAGGTGTAACTCCTGATATTGAACTCTCCCATGAAATAATTATCAATTATCAATTATCAATTATCAATTATAATAATTATCAATTATCGGGGACCGGGCAGAGAAGAAAGCGCTCAGGCTGTGTAGGAAATTTCAAGTCAATAAGTCAGGGAGATCGGAGTCCATTTAGGGCATATTTGACCATTTTGCCCGGTTTTGGCCTGTTTTGGCCTGTTTGGAAGGTATTTTTTCAGGTAGTTTGTTTTACTCTGGGTTTGTTCAGGGTTTACTCTGCTTTTACTCTGCTTTTACTCTGGTATTGGAAATTGCCTGGAAATGCCATAAAGGCAGTTATTTAAAATAGGCCTTATTTGGTAGAAGCCTTACCCGGTTTTGAGTTGTGACCTATGCCAGATAATAACCAGGTATAGCGCAGTATATATCTGGTGTCATGTCAATTCATCTCTTTCAGTTTGAATAAAGGTAACCTTGTATTTGATCATGGTTTTTCTACAAAGGCACAAAATTATTCATCATAGTATGAGTGACATGACACTATTTTACAATCGCCAGTGCCATACCATCGTGTTCTTTTGATCCTACCGTTTGAATAATAGTGGCTGTTACAGCACGATTGACCGCAAGCGCTTCGTTAAAGCGTTTTACCCCTGCTACCATTTCATCAGCGTTATTTACATCCAGTACTTTACCCTCGCGGATAACGTTGTCTGCCACGATGAGCGTGCCGGGACGTGAAAGTTTCAATGCCCAGTCAAAATATTCTTTATAAGGGGGTTTATCTGCATCAATGAATATCATATCAAATGGACCGCTCCCTTCTTCTACCAATCGGGGAAGTAATTCAATGGCCTTGCCAATACGGATCTCAACTATCTGGTCCAGGCCGGCCCGGGTAATATTCCTTTGAGCGACCTCCGCATGAAGTGGTTCATATTCCAGGGTTATAAGGCGTCCGTTCGAAGGGAGCGCCCTTGCCAGCCAGATGGTACTGTAACCTGCGAGTGTTCCAATCTCCAGTATCTTGCTTGAGTGGCATAGTCTCGCCAGCATCTGCAGGAATTTTCCCTGGTTAGGAGAGATGCTGATGGAAGGAATATTGTATTCCGTAATAGATTGCTCTGTCGCCGACAGGATGCTGTCGTCTTCATCAAAAAGATCGCTGATATACTGATCAACGGCCCCGAAAAGTTCTTTGTTCATGGATTTATTTATTTGAATGGAAGATAAAGTTTTAAATAGATTCATTG
Source organism: Ferruginibacter sp. (assembly GCA_040006615.1). Taxonomy (GTDB): domain Bacteria; phylum Bacteroidota; class Bacteroidia; order Chitinophagales; family Chitinophagaceae; genus Ferruginibacter. The sequence goes on along the minus strand of JBDTWP010000078.1, from coordinate 6,794 downwards.
CGATATTGGGTCATTGGGATATTGAGATACTGGGATACTGGGATATTGGAGCCTCATTCAATATCAGAATATCATCGTTAATATTTCAATATATTCTAATTATAGCGCTTCCGCCATTGTCCGCATTTTTATCTCTATAATCCTTGACCCGCGCGATTGAGTGCAGGCGAGCAATACGGCTGCGGCTACATCGCTTGCTTCCAGCATCGCTGAATTTGCAACACCTTCCTCAGTACGGCCAGTGCCGATAGCAAATTCAGTTTTTACGCCCCCCGGGCAAATGATGCCAACCTTAATACCTTTTGTTCGAAGTTCTTTATCCAATGCCTGCGCAAAACCAACCTGTGCAAATTTTGTGGAGCAATACACTGCCTGACCGGCAAAGCCATAAATACCGGCCATGGAAGATAGTATCAGGATCGTGCCGCTGCATTGCTGTAACATCCGGGGTACTACCTGCCTTGTAAATAAAAAAGTGGAACGCACATTAGTATTCATCATCGTATCATATTCCGCTGCAGAAGTATCCACAAGGTCTTTATAAATTCCCATACCCGCGTTGTTAAGGAGGATATCAATGCGACCGAATGAATCCATAGCAGTCTTCACTGTTTCTATGGCAGTATTTTCATTACATGCATCACCTGCCAAATAAACCGCTTTCGTTCCAAGCGCATCGAATTCAGCTACAAGGGTTTTGAGCCTTTCTTCCCTGCGGGCTGTTAAAACAAGTTGTGCGCCTTCAGCGGCAAGTGCTCTTGCGGATGCTTCCCCGATGCCTGCACTGGCTCCGGTAACGATGGCTACCTGCCCGGTTAATTTACCTTCCATAATTGTTTGGGTTTTAAAATATGTTACGAAAAAATTGCCTGCCGAATCGGATAAAGATGCGTTGGTATAAAGAGGATTGAATGAAGTATATACGAGTACACAAAATACCAATCATTTACCAATGCTTATATGGTTGATTAAAAATTTTATGTTCTTTCTATGCGTCCTTCTTCCCCGCCGGGTGTTTCAAAGTCATCTTTTTGCGCATGTAATTTAGAAGCGCAAACAGACAATGCCTTAAATAAAAATACTAATTTCATTTCTTTTGTCCGCGGTAACAGGAGTAAACCAGTATAGCTTATCATTTATTTTGCATAAAACTTTTTCGTAAAATAAGCAACCGGTAACCCAATACAAACTATTAATACAAATGCTGCCCTGGCAGCTCCAATAATATCTGGGGGAATAACCTGCAAATGTAACGCAGATAGTGGAAGCACTATCATATTCGTTACTGCCCAAACGAATATGCCATATATTACCGCGCTTATAAAAATATTCTTCTGTAAGAATTTTGTCCCGGGATAAATAAGAAAGTAAAAAAAGGAAAAACTAATGGCAATAAAATAATGAAAGAATGCTCCCCAAAGGTTTGAGCTTATACTGTAATTCATTGCTTCCTTACCAAAAGCCCCGGAAGCAATATATTCAAGGATCCTTTTTGGAAACCGTTGATTAGAAATCATGAAATTAACAACCGCCCCGCCAAGGTCCATCGTTCCCGCAAGCAAGCCCGTATAAAAAGCAGGCATTATAAAATTCTTTGAAGCTGCCATTTGGATTATTTTATATGAAAGTTAAACTAATATGTTTATATAAAATGGATTTACTTGTGCCGGGTGCATTCCAACAATGGTACAATGATTGTTTATATTCCAAATTATTATCAGGGAAAATGAGATGTTCAGGCAAAGTAAAAAATATGGTACAAAAATGTCCGGCAACATGGGTATTATTATGTTTATCAATAAAATTTACCATTTGTAACCGTTAATTATCTAAACCTCGCCTATTTTGGATCCTGAACGGGAAAAGGTCCGTCAGGCAAAATGAAAGAAGCATGGTAAATACTAATTTTAAAATATAAGACGCTGACTGTAAAAATAGTTATAAGGAAGACGCTCAAAGTACTGGCATGGATAGTAGCCAGTTTTGTTTTTTTAATATTGTTGATTTATATCCTCATACAGGTACCGGCTGTGCAAAATTTTGCCCGTAAACAAATTGTGTCTTACCTGGAAAACAAAATCCACACAAAAGTTAAGATAGCGAAACTGTCATTGGATTTCCCCAAAAGATTAGTGCTGGAAGGCGTATATTTTGAAGACAGGAAAAAAGACACCCTATTCTCCGGAGGTAAAATACAGGTGGACATTGCCCTGCTCAAACTCATCAGCAGTGAGGTGAAGGTAAATTATGTGGAACTGAAAGATATCAACGCCAAAATTTACAGAACAGGCAGCGACTCCACATTCAATTACCAGTATATAGTGGATGCATTTAATACAGGGCCGGAAAGTACAGCAACAAAAGATACTTCCGGAGGCATGAAAATAAGTGTTGACAAAATAGTATTAAATAATATTTCTGCTTACTTTAAGGATGACCAGGCGGCAATAGATTTTTTATTGAGACTGGGTAAATTTCAAACGGGATTTAAAAAGTTTGACCTGGATAAGATGGACTTCTCTATCCCTGATATAGTATTGGAAGATGTATCGGGACATATGTATCAGAACAAGCCATTGCTTAAGACCGAACCTGTGGCAGTAGTAGAAGCAAAAAGCAACGAGCCTTTCAAACTTCAACCAGGGTTGGATAACATCAGTTTGAAAAACATCCGGTTTGATTATAAGAATGATATATCCGTAATGTCGGCAAACCTGGCCCTGGGTGAACTAACGGGTAAGGTAAAATCAACTGACCTGGCTAAACTGGATGTTCAGTTGGAAAAAGTAAAACTGCACAATACCGATATCTCCATTGTACTTGGGAAATCTGAACAAACAAAAATTGTAAAAAAGGAGATCAATAAGGTGGTGGTTGCCCAGGCTAATAATCCCTGGAAGGTAGGCATCAACAATATTGATCTTGAAAATAATAACATTGAATTTGATGACGACAATAAGCCACGCCTCTCTAAAGGAATGGACTATGCACATCTAAAGATTGAAGGTCTTAAACTAAAGGGCAATAGTTTTCTCTTCACTCCAACAGCTTATGCGGGTAATATAACAGACGGAGGCTTCTCAGAAAAAAGCGGATTCACGCTGAAACAATTGAAAACGGATTTTGCATATAGCGATACCGGTGCCGCCCTTCAAAATTTATATGTTCAAACCGGGAGAACGATCATCAGGGATAACATTATAATTAAGTACCCTTCGCTGGAATCATTGACAAAGGATTTGGGCAGACTCTGGCTCGATGCCAACTTTATTAACAGTGATCTTGCAGCAAAGGACATCCTTGTTTTTGCGCCCCAGTTACAGGCCAGTTTTAAAGGAAATGAAGGAGCCGTGGTACATATTAATGCCCGTGTAAAAGGTTACGTCAATGACTTAACTATTCCCGGCATGCAAATAAGTGGTATTGGCAATACAATAATAAGCATGTCGGGCACTATTAAGGGCCTGCCTGACGCCAAAAAGACTGCCTTCAATTTTAAGATCGCCAACTTTCAAACAACAAAAACGGATCTCAATAATTTTCTTCCGCCGGGTACCATCCCTTCCAGTATAAGGATACCCGATGTGATGAAAATGAGTGGCAGCTTTAAAGGACTGGCTACAAATTTCACTACTGATATATTATTACAAACCAATAAAGGAAATGCAAGCCTGTCGGGCAAATTAAACAGTGCTGCTGAAACATACGACTTAAAAGGCACACTTGATAAGGTGGATGTTGGCTACCTCGCCAGGCAGGATACCCTTCTTGGTAAAGTATCGATGAGCTTTGCGGCAAAAGGAAAAGGGTTTAAACCTGCTGCCATGAATACCAATGCAAAGGCCACAGTAACATCAGCTTTTATAAAAGGCTATAACTATCAAAACCTGGATCTTAAAGCGTCTGTGCACAAGGGTTCTACCGTGATCGATGCGGTCATGGCCGACAAAAGCATCGCCTTTCACCTGAATGGAGAAGCCCTGGTAGATGACAAGTTTGCCACTAATATAAAACTCCGGCTATTGCTCGATAGTATACTGATGAAGCCCCTGGGCTTTGCCACCACTGACCTTCGTGTGCATGGTAACATCATTGCCGATATCCCAACCATGGATATGAATGCGCCACAAGGCATAATTAAGATTGGCGACCTTGCAGTTTTCAATGATGGCAAACTTTATAAAGCCGATACCATTACTATTGCAGCCAATACAAGTGATACCGGCAAAATCATCATGCTGAATTCCCAGATAGCAACAGCCACCCTAAAAGGAAATTATAGTTTAGCCACCATCGGTTCCGGTGCCATGCAGGTGATCAATAAATATTATGATCTTGGTATTAAGGATACCGGGCTCATCAAAGACAAATGGAATTTGAGTGCGACGATCATCCCTGATAGTTTATTGTTTGCGTTTGTACCTGCTTTGCGGGGTACCGATACAATTAAAGTAAATGCCAACTTTGACGGAAATGCTGAAAAAATTAACCTGCTGGTAAATGCCCCGAAGGTACAATTGGGTGAACCAATATTAGACAGCTTAACCATCACGGCAGGTAATGCAGATGACAAATTAACCTATTCCGCAACTGTACAAAAGGCAGGCACCAAAAGCTTTCAGTTGCAAAAGACTTCCCTTAATGGCTTTATAGCACACAACGAACTTCATTCAAACCTAAACATTAAGGATATTGATGGCAAAGATAAATACCAGCTTGGCGCAAAACTGGCGCCGGAAAAAGCTGGCATAAAAGTTAATTTATCGGACAGCCTGATGCTGGATTATGATAAATGGGAAGTGGATAAAACCAATTACATTAAATATGACAGCACGGGAATAATCGTACGCAATTTCAGCATTAATAACAACGGCCAATCGCTTAGCATCAATTCCAAATCAGAAAACGTAACCGCGCCCATAGATGTCATCTTAAAAGACTTTCACATTAAAACGTTGACCAACCTTGCAGAACAGGATTCAATGCGGCTGGATGGTTTGATCAACGGCAATGTTGTTGTTAAAAATGTAATGACAAATCCTGTTTTTACATCAGACATCAGTATTGATACACTTACGTTTAATACTGATACTGTAGGCAATATAATTGTAAAGGTGGATAATGAAACAGCTAATGCATTCAATGCGGATGTTGCCATTACCGGTAATGGCAACGATGTAAAACTGGCAGGCAAATATTATACCGGGGAAGGCCGTATGGATATGAAGCTGAACATTAATAACTTTAATATGTCCTCCATTAAGCCATTTGCCGCCGGTGCTTTAAGAGAAGCCGATGGCAGTCTTAAAGGAAATGTGGTTATAAAAGGAACCACTACCAAACCTGATCTCAATGGAAGCCTGCAATTTGAAAATGCCAACATCACGCCGGTAGCAACCGGCGAAAAATTACACCTGTCCAATGAATCTATTAATATTTCTTCAGAGGCCATTAACTTTGACCGTTTTACCCTGGTAGATTCGGCAGGAAACAAAGCGGTTCTTAACGGAAATATCTACACAACTTATTTTACGACCTTTAAGTTTGACCTTAGCCTTGTGGCGGATAATTTCCAGGTATTGAATGCACCCCCAAAGCAAAATGCCCTTTATTACGGCAATTTAAATATGGATGCAGATGTTAATGTGGAGGGCACTATAACCGCACCGAGAATAAATGCTGATCTCAGGATCAACAAGGCAACCGACATCACTTTTGTATTGCCAAGTTCAAATCCCGAAATAGAAAACAGGGATGGAGTAGTACAGTTTGTGGATGTATATGGAGGAAAACCTGACAGTGTTTTCAGGGCCGTAATTGATACATTGACCAGTTATCCTGCATTGGCGGGGCTCGATATAACCGGCACATTACAGTCAGATACGGCAGCACAAATAACGTTGATTATAGATGAACGCAGTGGCGATGCGTTAAAGATAAGAGGCAAGGCAGACTTATCCGGCGGACTTGATAAAAGCGGAAAGATCAGCCTTACCGGAAATTATGAATTACAGAATGGTTCTTACCAGTTGAGCCTGAGTTTGTTGAAAAGACAGTTCATTATCCAGCCCGGAAGCGTTCTCACCTGGACTGGCGACCCCATGAGCGCTACGGTGGATATCACAGCCATTTATATCGCCAACACCCAACCGATAAATTTACTGCAAAGTGAATTGGCCAATCCTTCTTCAGACATCAATAAGTATAAAGCAAAAGTACCCTTCAATGTTTTACTGAAAATGAAAGGAGAATTGCTGAAGCCTGTGATAACATTTGATATTGAACTGCCTGCAGATCAAAAATCAAAATGGGCTGATGTGGAAACAAAATTAGAACAGGTTCGACGGGATGATGCTGAATTAAATAAGCAGGTTTTTGCGTTACTGCTGCTGGGGAGGTTTGTACAGGAAAATCCCCTGGAAAATGCAGCTGAAGGAGCTTCACTCGCGAGCACTGCCAGGTCAAGTGTAAGCCGTATTTTAACGGAGCAACTCAACAACCTTGCGGGAAGCCTGATAAAGGGAATTGACCTGAATTTCGGTGTCAGCTCTGAAGATGATTATTCAACCGGAAAACTATCCAACAGAACAGACCTTACAGTAGGTGTATCTAAAAATTTGTTAAATGACAGGTTGCGTGTAAGTGTGGGCAGCAACTTTGAACTGGAAGGCCCTGCCAATACCGACCAGAATGCAAGCAATATTGCCGGGGACGTGGCGGTTGATTATTTGTTGACCAAAGATGGCCGTTATGCCCTTCGTGCGTATCGCCGCAACCGTTATGAAGGCGTAGTT
>JBDTWP010000077.1:0-19982 GCA_040006615.1 Ferruginibacter sp. | reverse complement strand
TACTTTTTAAATTTGAACAATAAAAAAGTGATTGAATGCACGTACGGAAGAATTTGATCGGATTTCTTTGCAATACCAGGTAAAGAATAGAAAAAGTTTTTACTTCAGCTCTTCACAATAATATCCTGCGCTCAGCAACATGTTTTCCACTTCTTCCGGTGCGATATCGTTTGCCATTATCCTTAATATATTATCACTGTCATTGAGGTCGACATTCCAACGAAATATATCTGGATGTGTATCCAGTGATGATTCTACATCATTGATACGTTTTATATCTGTCAGGTTGGTTTTAAAAATAAGTATTTCCATAAATAAGGTCTTTATTGTGCATCATTTACATCTTTACATATTTGTCAATATAGGGCCAGGGAAGGTTACCCGGCTGTTTATTCCGAAGCATCATTTTGGGGTTTCATGCCCCACCTGCCCCCGCACCGGTTCCTCCATTCTGATTTAAACTGGTCTCTTTGCTCGGGAGTCATGGTCTCCCACTTGTCTTTCATCTTTTGTTTCCATTCGTGGCTGTGGCTTCCGCGCCATCCGCCTCTAAAGCCGCCAAACAATATTTTACTCAGTAACAGTATTCCCAATGCCTGTATAAATGTGATAGTTTTTACGCCGAGTACTGCAGGTAAAATGGCATTCCAGATCCCCATCACCACCAAAGTGAACAATAGAATGGCTGCAATAAAAAATGTGCCTATCATTAGCCCTTTTTTAACCCAAAATTTTTTCATTGTACTTTTTTTTTGCCTCAGATTAACACAGTCAATAAATTTTTCCTGGCGATGGATTACAATCTCTGTTGTAGCTGAACCATGCCCGCCTGTGCGTCTGCGGCTGTTAATAATTTAATAATTCATCCTTCAATACACTTAACCTGTCTCTCAAATGCAATACTGCATATCGCTTCCGGCTGATGAGTGTGGCCACACTTACGCCGGTTTGTTGCTCAATATCTTTAAAGGGGATACCTTCTATTTCGTTTTGTACAAACACGTTGCTTTGTTCAGCCGGTAATTCATCCAGGGCTTCCTTTAACGCTGTCCAAAACAGGTTGCGCAAATATTCTGTCTCAGGGTTGGTGTCCGATGGCATTAATATTTCCTTCCAGTCAAGCATTGCTTCGTCAGTTTCGATACCACTAAATACATCTTCTGCCAGCGGTAATTTTTTCTTCCGGTAACTGTCGGTAATTTTATTCCTGGCTACCCTGTACAACCAGCTTCCGGCCTGTTCGATCGGTTCGGTATTCCCGGCAAACTGGTAAAAAACATCCTGCAGAATGTCTTCCGCATCTTCTGTACTGGCTACACGCTGCTTAATAAAACCAAACAGCCGTTTGCTCATCCCTTTAATGGTATTTGTAATATTGTTGTTGCGTTCAGCGCTCATTGCTGTTGGTATGGTCAGTACATCCTTCATGTATAATCTTGCAGACGAATGGCGACATGGCATATTTTATAGTCGACAAAATATATTTTTATTGCCTGGCAGTTATCCTTTTGTGAAGGGTGAATGGTGAAATATGGATGGTTCACCATTGTCGATTAATGCCTAACTTAACAAAGGTAATGTGGACAAATTTCTATACCTGTAGAATTTTTTCAACAAAAAATCATCCTGGATAGTTCACAATATAGATATTTTCCAGGTGGTATGGTTTTAGCTACGCTCCCGGTGGGAAGTATTTACAAATGGCACCCTGATTTTTAGATACCTAAGCTGGTGATTTTTTAAGGAATTGGCGGCTATAATCACTCAACATAAATCAAAAAATGACTCCTTTGTGGGAGTCATTTTTATGCTGCGATTAGCCCAATGGGAAAAGTATCGGGGAAGAATTCGTGCCTTTTCGATGAAGTATGAATCATGAACCTTGCCTTCTAAGTTGCCTTGTCCTTCGTGTTTTGAATAAGGCCGATACCTGCCGCGAAGAAAATGGAGCCCAATACCGCAAAAATTATAATTCCTTTTATGTTACGCGTTCCCTGGCCTCCATTCATAAAATAGAATGCGGCAACGATAAGTCCGATAATACCCAGCAGGGTCAATATGATTCCCAATACTCTCTTTTCCATATAAAGTAGTTTGCGTATACTTTGCAAATGGAGTGCCCATTTATAGTAAGATTGTTATAACGTTTATTGGTGAGAATTTTGTAATGGGATCGCATGCATTTCTCCATTCCTCCATTTAAATCTTTCTCTTACAAGTGAGTGAATCAATACTTTCTTCCCAAACTGTGGTAAAATTTACCCCTTTTGATATGCGCCTGTCTTTCATGGAGGCTTTATTAATTGTTGTAGCCATACCTTTACTTTAATGAAAGATCTTTGCATATATATTAGCAGTATCGTAAATTAGTTTCACAGGCACCATTATTTTTTTATGCGACAAACATATATGTTTTTTATTTTAATATGCTTTTTTTCTGCGGTCCTGAGTGCGCAGGAAAAACATATGTATAATCCGGCCATCGATGTGCAACATTATAATTTTGCTATTGAACTGAATGATTCAAACGATGAAATCAATGCAAATGCGGTCATATCCGTTCTTTTCCTGCAAGATGCCAATATAGTTACATTTGATCTTACCTGTAAAAATGATAAAGGAAAGGGTATGAGTGTTTTTAACACAATGGAAAACGAACGTAGTGTTGCATTTGAACATTTTGCAAACCTGTTAAAAATCCAATTAAAAGATCCAGCCAAAGCCGGAGATACAAGAACGTATAAAATTAACTACCATGGCACTCCTGCAGACGGACTCGTTTTTAGCAAAAATAAATTTAAGCAGCGAACTATTTTTGCCGATAACTGGCCTAACCGGGCCCGTAACTGGCTACCCTGTGCAGATCACTTATCAGATAAAGCAAGTGTTGATTTTATGGTAACTGCACCGGATCATTACAAAGTTATTTCCAATGGAATGTTGGTGGAAGAAAGTTCCATTGAAGCCCATAAAAAATTTACGCATTGGAAGGAAACAGTCGCATTACCAACAAAGGTAATGACAATTGGGTTGGCGGATTTTGCAGTTAATTATGCAGGCAATGTTGATTGTATACCAGTATCAAGCTGGGTATTTCCAGAGGATAAGGAAAATGGATTTTACGACTATGGACAAGCAATGGAGATACTGCCATTTTTTATTAAAGAAGTAGGGCCTTATGCCTATAAAAAATTAGCCAATGTAGAAGCTATTACGATATTTGGGGGGATGGAAAATGCAGGCGCAATTTTTTATAATGAGCAAAGTATCACAGGTAAACGCGGCTATTCAGAAGAACTGATAGCACATGAAATTGCGCATCAATGGTTTGGTAATTCTGCCACGGAATCAGACTGGCAGCATGTATGGCTTAGCGAAGGGTTTGCAACTGAAATGGCCAACCTCTACCTTGAAAATAAATATGGAGAAGACACACTAAAAGCAAGATTGAAAGCAGACCGTGAAGCAGTAATTAAATTTTCAAAAGCCCGTTTTACACCAGTAGTGGATAGTAGTGAAAAAGAAAATTATATGGCCTTACTTAACCGCAATTCTTATGAAAAAGGCGGATGGGTATTGCACATGCTCAGAAGGAAAATGGGAGATACTTTATTTTGGAAAGGGATACGCAGGTATTATGCAGACTATGCAGGCAAAAATGCGTCTACCGATGATCTCCGGAAAGTGTTGGAAGAAGTTTCCCGGATTAATTTAAAAGAATTTTTTCAGCAATGGTTGTACACTCCGGGCCATCCTGAGCTACAGGTAAAATGGAAATATAATGAAAAGAATAAAGCCGTGATACTTTATATCCTCCAGGAGCAAAAACAATTATTTTCTTTCCCTTTGGAATTTGCTTTTATAGCTGGGGGACCCTTAAAAAATGACAACCAAACCTTTTTAATAAAAGAAAAAATAACACAACTGGAAATACCTGTGACCATTAGGCCGACGCAAGTGATCGCTGATCCGGCAACCAACCTCTTATTCAAGGGTAGCATAACAGAGGACAAAACGCTTACCCCTTGAAGTGGAATGCGGTAAATCCGGTTACCCCGGGATCTGTAAGAAGGTGGGTGAAATTAAATTCTTTTATTCCATTTTCCGCCATACAGAACCGTCAGATATTATTTCATACGCATTGCTTCCTGCTGAATTTGACAAAGTGGTGGTGCTATTTGAACCGGAAGGAGTTGTAGCGCCATGACGTGTAACGCTATATTTTCATTTGTATTGGCAACTTTGAATGGGTATGTTAAGGTTTTTCTTTCGTTAATTTCCTCCCGCAATATTTTATTAATGGATGTGGTAGCATCTTGTAACAGATAAATGGCAGTACCCTTTTCCCTTGCATAAATATTCTTTACTTCCCCGATTTTTGTAACCGTTTTAAAAAATTGCTTTTCTCTTAACCGGTCTTTGTCGGAATCGTCAACACCTTTTACCAGTATTACATTCTTTATTTCTTTTTCATTTACCGGGATCCAGTTTATGTAATCAGCATTCATTGATACAGCGCCTATATCCTTGTGTTTTGAATAGTAATTAATTGCCCCCGCCTGCCCGTAGTTGTCGCAAAGTACCAGCGTATTTGCCTTGTCGGGCAGACTTTCAAAAGCGCTGTCCGTTTTGCCGGCTAACTCGCTCCAGCCAAGCATATCAGCATAGTCCTGCGGCAATAGATGATCTTTCCCGTCTTCCCATCGCAATAAACCCAGGTCTTTTAAAAGCTGCCCGCTTTGTATTGTACCTTCGGGCCCATATATAGGGAAAGCAATTTTAAAGAAGGGGATAAATAATAGAATGATCACCAGTAAAGCAACCGGGCGCAAATAAAGTTTCCAGCCTGTTTTCCATTTTTGTTCCAGGTAAACAGCTCCAAATGCCAGCAGTATAGGATACAGCCCCACGGAATAATATCCTTTCGCTTTAAAATATACAAAGAGCAATAGTGTGAATATAAACGCCCATGCGAAAACCCGGTATTTTTTAAAAGGCGCGTACCTGAAAAACCCTATGAATGCAGCTATTAAAATAAAAATGGATCCGAAAAAAAACAGTGACTGCTCCTTCAGGAAATCTGTCCGGTTTACATTTACCAATTGGGTTTCTGATAAAGTTTTTAAATGATGAAAGACAACGAAATTATTATGGTATTGCCAAACCAGGTTTGGTGAAATCAGCAGGATTGCAAGACCAATTGAAAAATAGAATTGTCTATTCCGGAAAATTTTCCTGTTTTCGGTCAATAAGATGGCGGGGAGGAAACCGAGTAATAAAAAAATGATATTGTATTTATTCAGGAAACCAATTGCAAATGTGATTGCTGCCACCCACAACCATTTGTTGTGATATGTATGGATATATTTTATAAAAGTAAAGTATAAAAAGGTCCAGCAAAGAATGTCAAATGAATTGGGCTGATAAAGTATATTCATTCGGAATATTACAGAAAAGGTAACACCCAGGCCTCCCAGTATCATTGAAAATAGATTTCCTTCCAGTTCTTCAATGGCCATCCATACCACCACTATCGTTAGGGCTCCAAACAGGGCGGGAAAAAATTTAATCCAAAATACACCATTACCCAATTGTAAAATGATCCAGGATATCCAGGAAGTGAATGGTGGTACCGATTCAAATCCCCATGCAAGATGTTTTGCCTGGTCAAGATGAAGATATTCATCGCGGTGTAAATCATAGACAGGATTGATAAGGAAATACTGCAATGCAAATTTTATGAAAATTATAAGGCATAACAGGAGTGTTTTTTTTGACAATGTGTTCGTTGGTTTAAAATATACTCTCACAAAATGTTTCCCGGAAATAATAAAAAGAATATGCTATAATTTTCTTTCGTTGGCTTTTAGTACACGTATAAAATTTCCACCGGCTATCTTTTTTATATCCCTTTTGGAATAACCCAGTTTTTTCAGCTCTTTCGCTACCAGGGGATAGCAGCTAACATCATTCATCTGCGAAGGAAAGGATTCCGCGCCATCATAATCTGCACCAAAACCTACATGGTCCACACCGATCATTTTAGCAATATAATCAATATTCCTGATCAGGTTGCTCAGTGGAGGACGAAAGGATTCCGCTTCAGTTTGGTATAGGGAAAAGAGGCTGATAGTCGCTATTTCAATATCGCCTGATATGCTGGTCAGTGAATCAAGTTCTGATTTATGTTGACGGAGAAATGCAAGCTTTTTATTTTCATAGCTACTGTCTAAAAATCCACTATAAAAATTTACAAATACCACACCGCCGTTTTTGGCAATGGCCTTAAGCTGGTTATCTTTCAGGTTTCGCCTGTGGGGAGTTAGTGACCATGCACAGCTATGGGATGCGATTACCGGCTTCGCAGAAACGGCTATTACATCATCAAAGGTTTTTTCACCTGCGTGTGATACGTCCACCATCACACCCGCATCATTTAGCCTTTTAACAATTTGTTTGCCCATAACGGTAAGGCCTAAGTGCGGAAGAGAATCCTTTTTTGTTTCTTCATCCCTGGCCGACGTGGCCCAGCCGGTACTGTTGTTCCAGGTAAGTGTCAGGTATTTCATTCCGCGACTGATCAGACTATCAAGAAGATCCATTCGTTCCTCGATCATGTGGCCTCCCTCAACACCGATCATTGCTGCGAACTTTTGTTGCTTCAGGGCTTTTTTAAGATCTTTTGCGTTTGTAACCAGCGTCATCTTACCGGGGTTTCTTTTAATCAGGGCAAGCAGTGAATCCATTTCACGATTGGCACGGTTAAAGGCTTTCCCTTTGCCATACACTTCGTCGCACCAGATAGAAAATACCTGTGCACCTAAATTGCCTTTTGATGCTTTTACCAGGTCAAAATTCAACGCGGGCTGGCTGATGGCAAGGTCTGCGCCACTGAGAATTTGCTTTGACATCACATCATTGTGCGTATCAATAAAAATGAATTTATCTTCCTGCTCTTTTTGTGCGAATGCTGAAAAGCATGCCGCTATCCATAATAAAAAAACAATTAATTTTAACATATCCTTTGGTTTACTATATTTATAAAGATTGGTACTGTAAAGTATAAATTATTTCAGAAGCTGACCAGAATGATTTTCAAAAAACACCCGTGCATTTTATAAATAAATATGTCACTTTAAGTTCAAAACAGATTGCTTTAACTATTTATTCCGCCCCATGGGTTTGTAAAAATGACCATTTAGCCAATTAAATCTCATATACAATTAAGTTGGAAAGGAACCTGAAAAATTCGTTGGGCATCATAAAGTAATGTGTCAAGAATACACATCCAGTAAGGGATCCGCTCTAAAAATGGCAATTTTAGAATCAATAAAACGGTTAGATATTATCTCGCAATCGATACAAGTTCATTCTACCTTTACATCAGCAATAACGATTTACTATCGTTTTTATTCGTACTTTTTTTACAATGTAGTGGCTTTATAAAATGTACCCTTTTCATTTTCTACACCGAACTACATAAAGACGGCTGAAGGAGTTTTAAGGTCGCCGGCCATATAAAAAAATCTACCACAACGTTTGCATTTATTATTGAATTCGCTGTATGATAAAAATTTTATCCTGTTTGTTGTTTATGCAACGGACAGAAAACAATGATTATCTAACAATAAAAATTTAAGGTTATGACAAAGTTAAAAAACATCGCAGTAGCACTTGCTACGATCGTAATATTTACAAATATTACTCATGCACAAGCGCTAAAAGCAAATTATCAGGTAAATTATGAAGAACCCATGGCAGTTAAATACCTGGGAGATGATGGGGATTATCTGCTGTTCCAGGTAACGCTGCAGCCGGAGATCCCGGGCAATGCTTTATTTGCAATCGCTGACAAAAAGGAAGGAGTATTTTATACTTCAAGAAATCCACATTTCAAAGTACAAACAATTAAAATTGAAAAAAAGGATGACCAATTGTTAAATTTCAGACTGGTAATAGGTAAAAAAACCTATTCGAAATCGTTTTCTGTTAACACAAAAATGATTGAAACAACAACAGTAGCTGAGCGTGACATCACGATGTTATAGTCTCTGCAGGTGGTTAATGAAAAGATTTATTATTCCTTTGTAGTGCGGCCTTTATAGCCACGGTTATTAACGGGCTGCATTACATGGATCAAATTGAGGATTATTCTTACTTAGTATTTGCTAATTCCGGGGTATTGAACATTCACCTGGTTAAAGGATATAGTAAAAGAGCGGGTACTGAAATTCAAGTATTTTTTAAAGCATAAAAATAACGGCCCAGTTTTCTTCGCTGGAGAGCAGGCAGCATACTATTTTTAATTGAAACAATTTACTGTTTTCTGCCACTTAATTTCATAAAATTCTACAAAGAATTTTAAACGTCGCCTGCCACATGTAGATTTCTACCCCAACGGTTGCACATTTATTTTACCCGCAGTATGATAAAAATTTACACTGTTTATTGTATACGATAAATGGACAACAATGATTATTTAACAATTAAAATTACAAACAATGACAAAGTTTAAAAACATCGTAGTAGCCGCTGCTTCGCTTGTAATATTTACAAATATTACTCACGCCCAGGCAATAAAAGCCAGTTATTCAGTTAGTGCCGAAGGACCGCTCAAAGTGACCTACCTTGGAGATGATGGAGATTACCTTCTTTTCCAGGTAACATTACAATCGGCAGACCTTAAAAGAGGTGTATTTGCAATTGAAGACAAAAATGAAGGAGAACTGTATTCTTCCGGGTTGACAACCAATCTTAAAACATCCACCATTAAAATTGAAAAAAGAAAAGATGACCAGGTGTTAGATTTCAAACTGTATTTGGGAAAGAAGACGTATTCAAAATCGTTTTCTGTAAATACCAGCCTGGTTGAAACAACAACAGTAGCAGAAACTGATATAACAAAGTTATAACTGTTTCCCTCCCTCGATCGATTTGAGTTTATTATCCCTTTGCCAGTGTAGCCCTGAAGTAAGTACCATTATTATCGGGGCTGCATTGCAGGGATTATTTTGTATTAAGTTTAGGCTGGTAGTGCGTTGACAAATTAATATGGTACATCTTAATGTGAAACGTAATAATTTTTTTGAGCCCGGTAGGGAACAGTCATTGAGTTAAACAAATTCTTTATTTTGACGGTTCTTAGCTCCTGCCGGGGTTGGCAGGGTAAGGTCATCTTTTTACCTCAAATTCCCCTTTCAGCCTTATATCCTCTGATGAACTTCCGACCATAACTTTAAAAGTACCCGGTTCTACGACAAAGTTCATATTTCTGTCAAATAGTGACAGATCTTCCGGAATCAATTTAAATTTTACGGTTTTCGTTTCTCCGGGTTCAAGCGCTATTCTTTCATAGCCCTTTAGTTCTTTTACAGGTTTGGAAGTAGTGCTAATGACATCGTTGATATATAACTGAACCACTTCATCTCCTTTAAGGCCACCAATATTTTTTACTTCCAGGGTTATTTCAATATCGCCTTCACTGTTTGATTCTTTTGGATTAACCTGGAGGTTACTATATTCAAACCTGGTATAGCTTAACCCATACCCAAACTCATATAATGGCGTTCCTGGCATATCCACATAATTAGCCCCGGATTTTGTGACCGAATGATTATAGTAAAACGGAAATTGCCCTGAATGGCGGGGAAAAGTGATTGGAAGCTTCCCACCGGGGTTATAATCTCCAAACAGAACATCGGCAACGGCGTAACCTCCCTTTTCTCCGCACATCCATGCTTCAACGATTGCAGGTATATGCTCTGCGGCCCAGCGGATTGATAAAGGTCTTCCATTGATTAAAACCACAATCGTGGGGGTGCCTGTTGCATATACGGCTTTAAGAAGTTCTTCCTGCCGGCCTGTCAAATCCAGGTTAGCCATATCATGTCCTTCCCCGTTAGTCACATCGCCAGTCTCGCCCAGGATAACAATCGCAATTTCCGCACTTTTCGCTGCTGCTGCAGCCTTTTTAATTTCGTTTAGTTCCTCGCCAAAAACATCGCATCCTTTTACATAGGTGATCTTTGTTTTGGAAGATAGTTTACTCTTTAGGCCTTTTATGACAGTCACCACTTCCTGGGGAACATAATGCGGGGCATAATCACCAAGCTGACCGATCGGTGCATCTGCATTCGGACCGATAACGGCGATTGATTTAATATCTTTTTTCAGCGGTAAAATATTCTTTTCATTTTTAAGTAATACAATGCCTTCCCTGGCAGCTTCTAATGCAAGTTCCTGGTGTTCTTTTGAGTGAACGGTTTTTACTGCGTATTCAATATCAACATAAGGATTCTCAAACAACCCAAGTTGAAATTTGAGTTTTAGTATCCGGGCTACGGCCTTGTCTACATCATGAATCGATATTTTCCCTTCGTTAACATTTTCGATCAGCCCCCCCATATACATATCCTCGATGGATATACCCACATCTACACCTGCTTTGATTGCCAGAGCCCCTCCTTCCTTTTGTGTGGCCGCGTGTCCTTCGGTAACAATAGTTCCCAGGCCTCCGCCCTCACAAACCACCAGACCCTGAAAACCCAATTCCTGCCTTAAAACTTTTGTAAGTATTTTTTCGGAGCTGTGGACAGCTATTCCGTCAATGGCGGGATAGGTTGCCATAACGCCCAAAGCACCATATTTTTTTATCCCGGTGATCCAGGGAGGCAAAAATACTTCTCTGAATTTTCTCTCTGATATCTCCATCGCCCCACGCTCGAATCCGCTTACCGGTTGGCTTTGCCCGGGATAGTGGCAAAGAAAGGAAACCAGTTTACCTGGTGCGGATATATCATTACCCTGAAGTGCCTGGACAATATTTCCCGCAATTTGCGAGCACATGTAAGGATCTTCACTAAATCCTTCCTCATTTCTGCCCATTCTCGGATCTCTGTTGGGTTCAATCACCAGGGTGCACAATGCATGAACCCCGATCGCTTTCCCTTCTTTTGCGGCAACTGTATAAATTCTTTTCACCAGGTCTTTATTCCACGAAGCGCCAATTGCTAAACCTTCAGGAAATATTGTTCCGCCGGCACACATGAGGCCATGTGTTCCCTCTTCAATCTGAAATAACGGAATGCCCAATCTTGTTTTTTCCGTCGCAATCTTCTGAAGTTCATTCAGTATTTCTGCCTGTCTCCTGGTACCTTCATAAATAAGCATATCTGAAATTGTAAAAAAACCCCCTCCTGGTCCAAAAATGCTATTATGCGTTCCTTCCGCAAATTTCCTGACACCATCTAATTGTTTTTCCCTGATTACCTTGTTTTTTTCATCCATCGTGCTTTCCCATACCGGAGGTTGAATTTTACCGAGCCCCCATCCCAATTCTAATAAATAACCAACGGGCATATTCATCTGACCAACCTTTTCTTTCAGCGTCATGCGTGAAATGAGATCGTCAATTCTTTGATTGATTGCTAAAAGAGGATTTTTGTATCCAGGCGTTTCTGCAAATGTTCTTTCCCCTTTCTTTACTTGTATGCCGACGGTAATGTTGTGAGCACTATCGATCCGGTTGCCGTTGGCGGGATCTGAAACATATTTAATATTTTGGTGCGATTGGCCCGGGCAAATGTTAATAATCAAACTAAAAACGATTGCTAACAAGGAAGTTCTTTCTTGTTTGAAGCTTTTCATAATTATAAATATTTATACAACCTTGGTTTTAATATAAAATTTCTAATCTCATTTCTCAAAAACCAGGTTTATCAGGATCAGACCCTTAATAAAACCTGGTGTACGGATAATTGCTCAATAGCTTCCAAAATTTCATGGCACTTTATTCCATCTTCAAAATTTGGACTAAAGGGTATTTTCAACTATTGAACGAATAAATCAGGCCACTTCAATTACAAAAAAACCGGCATAGGTGATATCATGCGCCAGGTGACGCGGGGGTCCGGCAAAAACGGGTGGTCCATCATCATTGCCAACCACCTGCAAACCCCGGGTAAGGGTGTAAAACCCAGCCATAATAAGTAAAAGGTGAGTACTTTTTTTGATGAAATGTAAAGTAAAATAAACCCTTTTCTTTTGGAATAATTCGGAAGCGCAAAATTAAGGGTTCATGATCAATCCTGTTATTTTTTCTTTAAATAACGTTTTTCCTGCCTTTAATTAATAATACAAAATTATTTAATGCATCATAATATCGGCGAGGTTTTTAAATGATATCAGGAAAGTTAGAATAACTGCTTTTGAAGTAATAGCAAGGCTGGTTCCAATAGTAATAATTTTACATTGGATCGCATTGCAATTCAAAATATTTTAATGCGTTTAGTTAGTTTTATTGGGACATGCCAATCCATTATTTTCCACCCTCCGGGAATTTCAAATCGGAAAACGAAAATCCATAATCGAACCCTATCTTTGCTAACATAATTAATTAAGAATATGAAGTGGTTGAACGTAGTTATTAAATACCGTCTTTGGATAGGAATCGTTTTTTTGTTCCTGGCCATATTCACCAATATACAAGCTGGATTCTGGCCGTCTTTTGTATTATACCTGGCAGCGGTAGTGTTAATGGTGGGCCATTTTGTGTTTGGTCCCATGCGGTTGATACAGGAATGTATGGAAACCGGCGATATGGAAGGCGCCAAAAAGGTTCTTGCATCTATCTGGTTTCCGGGTTTATTAATAAAGCCGATCCGGTCTGTATATTATACTGTAAAGGGCAACCTTGATATGGTAGATCAAAATTTTGAAGGTGCAGAAAAGAATCTAAAAAAGAGCCAGTCATTAATGGGCGATGGCACCGGGTTGATGGGTGGGCAGATGAAACAGGCGGAAGGTGCCAATAAATTGCAACTTGGCATGCTGGCAATGCAAAAAGGCGATTTAAGACAGGCGGAGACATATATTCGTGGAGCCATACGGTCAGGGCTGCCCGATAAAGAAAATGAAGCAGCAGCATATTTGCAACTTTCTTCCATCATGATTAATAAAAGAGAATTCAGGGCGGGTAAGGAATATTTCAGAAAAGCCAAAGGACTAAAACCTACTACGCCGCAAATAGCTGACCAGATAAAGCAGATGGAGAAGTATATAACCAGGATGCCGGGCTAATTCTAAAAACCAGCAGGGTAACTTGTAGTGTATAATGTCTGTGATCTCCACCCCACTTTCAATCGCTTTAAAATGATGTTGATGGTGCCATATGCCGTAAGGACCATAAGGTTGTTCACCAACAAAATATTTATTTTCATTAACATATGTTATTTCGGGAGATGAAAATAACGCAGCTTTACCCACGGGCAATACAAGGGATGAAAAGGAGAGGATGGAAAAGTTACGGGCAGGCATAAACGAATTCAATCATTACCAGGGCCTGCTGCAAATTAAAAACTGGTATGATACCGGTGACGTTATTTACATGGTGATAAAGGCAGTGGCACCCCGCGGGGTGAAAGAAAAGGGGCTTTGGATTAAGGTAATTTTATCATTTGCAAAATACTGCAAACAAAAGAAAGAGCATAAGTTTGCAACTTAATATTACCAAATGAAGTTCAGCTTTCTATTATTTATAGCAGCATTTGTATCTGTCACCTGGTTTATTTCAATCCTGGCTACAGGTTGTGCGCAGATAGGTTCACCTACTGGCGGACCAAGGGACAGCATACCTCCTGAACTCGTAAGTTCTACTCCCAAATTATTAACCACTAATTTTTCCGCCAATAAGGTCACCCTGGTTTTTAATGAATATATAGATGTACAGGACGTGCAAACCAACTTATTGGTCTCCCCATTTCCAAAAATTAGCCCCCTGGTGGAATTTAAGTTAAAGACGGTAACGGTAAAATTGAAAGACACCCTGATTCCCAATACTACCTATGCAATTAATTTTGGTAACGCCATCCGGGATAACAATGAAGGAAATCCCTTTAAAAATTTCACCTATGTATTTTCTACCGGCAATACGATTGATTCTTTACAATTACGTGGTAAGGTAATCATCGCCGAAACGGGCAAAAAGGACAGCACCATCCTTGCTTTATTGTACCAGAATGTAGATGACTCGGCGGTGCAAAAAAGAAAGCCCAATTATGTAGCCAAACTGGATAGTTCGGGGAATTTTACATTTAGGAATCTTTCGGCTGGAAGCTATAAAATTTATGCATTAAAAGATGGTGATGGCGGTAAAACCTATAATTCAAAAATTGAACTGTTTGCCTTTGCCGATTCTGAAGTGCTGGTAACTGACAGCACGCGCCCTGTTGACCTATATGCGTATGCAGAAGAAAAAGACGTTAAGAGAACCGGTACCCCTGCTTCGGGAACTGCCAAAGCAACGTCGCAGGCTGACAAAAAGCTGAAATACACTTCCACTTTAAGTAATAATGAACAGGATCTGCTTACTGATTTCGTAATTACTGTTAACAGGCCATTAAAAACATTCGATCCTCAAAAAGTAATATTAACCGATACCAATTATAGTAAAGTGGAGAGCGCAGTTACTATCGACAGTACGCAAAAAAACATACACATCAAAGCAAAGTGGAAAGAGGCTACTCACTATCGCCTCCTTGTAGGAAAAGATGCAATAAGCGATTCAGCCGGCACGGAATTAACCAAATCGGATACCATTCGCTTTATTTCAAAAAAAGAAACAGCCTATGGCAGCCTGACACTTCGCTTTAGCAACCTTTCAGCGGTTAATCACCCGGTATTACAATTTGTAAAGGGAGATGAAATTTACAAATCTATTCCTGTTACAGCACCCATCTGGAGCGATAAATTATTTGTCCCGGGTGAGTATGAACTGCGAATTTTATTCGATGCCAACAATAACGGGAAATGGGATCCGGGTAATTACAATCAAAAAATACAACCTGAAAGAGCCATCACCCTTGTTAATAAATTAAACATCAAAGCCAGTTGGGATAATGAACGGGACATAAAGTTGTAATTGATAATTTTTTTAATTGATAATTATTTTAATTGATAATTGATAATTGATAATTGATAATTGATAATTTTTTCAAATTGGCAAATCCCTGATTAAGCAAAAAGAAGGCATTTGGTTAATAACTTTTTAAAGTTAAGTTAATACCAGTTTATAGAAAGTGTCATCCATTTAAGAAATTTTCAATTACCCGATTTTCAACTTTTGTTACGCTTAATTTCTTTAAATTAATTAAAAGCCCGGATAAAATAAATAACTTCCAATAAAAGAATTATCAATTATCAATTATCAATTATGAACTATCAGTTACGCTTAATTTCTTTAAACTAATTTAAGCCCGGATAAAATAAAAAACTTCCAATAAAAAAATTATCAATTATCAATTATCAATTATCAATTATCAATTAAAATAATTATCAATTAAAATAATTATCAACTAATATTGCGCTATGATCTTTTCTTCTTCTCTTTTAGAAAATGCGGTAAATGAATTTGCCAGGCTTCCAGGCATCGGGAAAAAAACAGCTTTGCGGCTGGTATTGTATCTGGTCAAACTTGACGCGAACGAGGTATCACAATTTAGCGAAGCCATTTCCAGGATGAGAGAAGAAATAAAGTTTTGTGGTCGCTGTCACAATATTTCCGATACCGAACTTTGCAATATCTGCAGCAATCATTCCCGTAACCAGGGAATGCTTTGTGTGGTTGAAAATATCCGTGATGTAATTGCAATTGAAAGTACCCAGCAATTCAATGGTGTTTACCATGTTCTTGGTGGCATCATTTCACCGCTGGATGGAATTGGTCCTGATCAATTGACCATTGATTCCCTTGTGAAACGCATAGAAAATGAAGCCATCACCGAGATCATATTTGCCTTGAACGCTACTATACAAGGTGATACCACCATTTATTATATCAGCAAAAAAATAAAGGCATCCCGTGTAAAAATTACCACTATTGCCCGGGGTATTGCCTTTGGTGGCGAATTGGAATACGCAGATGAAATGACACTTGCCAGAAGTATCACCAACCGTATCCCCGTGGAAAATTATATTGTTTCCGGAAAATAATCCACTACTTTCCCCTCCCTGGCCGGCAATTTTACCTTATAGGCAACCCGCTTTGAGTTTTCAACGTTTCAGATATAATTCTATAAAATATATTTTTACTTTAAATGGTCAATGCAAAGAGAAACCTTTTCTTGTCAATAACCGGTCTTGTATTAATAGTTTCTGTCATTGCCTGGTATATGTATAATAAAGAAGGCCCCGACATAGAAAATGCAAGTGCTGAAAAAGTTGCCGCTACTGATCTTTACGATTCATTCGTAAGGGATTCTGTTGGGGCAAAAAAAATGTATATGGAAAAAATCCTGGAGGTTTCCGGAGAAGTTATACAGGTTAACAAAAACCAAGAGCTGCAGGCAGTCATTTTAGTAAGAACCTATATAAATGGGGCCTCCTTAAATTGTACCATGGAGGGCCCTGCAGGAGATATAAAAAAGGGTGACAAAGTGTTAATTAAAGGAATATGTAAGGGTATGGGGCCGGGAGATCCTGACCTGGGTATTTTGCCGGATGTTTATTTAACCCGGTGCTATATAGTTCGGTAGGTTTAAAAATTATATTTAGTATGTGCAAATTAATAGGTGGCCTATTCTCTTTAACCGCCCTGTTTATTTTTCTTAATGGTTGCAAACATGATATACCATTTCCTAAACCTTCCGGAAGCGGTACAGATGTCACTGGCGGAACACAGCCATGTAGTGCGGATACAGTGTACTTTGTAAATAAGGTATTACCATTAATTGTTCAATTCTGTGGCGTAATAGGCTGTCATGATGCAATTACAAAGCAGGACGGGGTACAATTAACCAATTACGAAATGATCATTAGGTCCGGGGTAGTAGTACCCGGCAGACCTAACGAAACAAAGCTGTATGAAGTATTGAGCAGAACAGGGGATAAAAGAATGCCTAAGGCAGGTCCCCCGGGCAATTACACTGAATTTACGCAACAACAAAAGGATATTATTAAAACCTGGATCTTACAGGGGGCGAAAAATAACGCATGTAATGATTGTGACGAAAATATTTTTACTTACACGCTTGCTATAGAGCCTTTAATAACCAATAAATGTATTAATTGCCATGGGGGCCCTAATGTAGTAAATACCGGCGGGGGAATACGGTTAAATAATTATATTTCGGTAGTGTCATGGGCTGATATCGGCAAGATCGATTCGGCCATAACGCATACCGGGCTGCCCAAAACATTTATGCCAAGGGGTGGTAATAAATTAAGCGATTGCGAAATAAATCAGTTTAAAAAATGGATCGACAACGGATATCCAAACTAATAACAAGGTATCTGAAAAAATATTTAATTGTTTTAATTTAAACCTTTATGAAAAAAACGATTTTTCCTATAATCACGGTTTTATTTTTAATCCTGGTATCAGCAAATGGGTGCTATAACGATAATAAAGAATTACTTTATGGATCTCAGAATACAGATTGCAGCACCGTGCAGGCAAAATTTGGAACGGATATAATTACGATCATTACCGGCAAATGCGCCATATCCGGATGTCATGATGCAAATGCAGCAGCCAATCCCGCCGGAATTACTTTGCAATCATATTTGCAGGTAAGCGCCAACAAAGACAGAATTAATATGAGGGTTGTTTTGGAAAAAACTATGCCGCCAACCGGCCCCCTTACTCCTGCTGAAACAGGCAAAATACAATGCTGGTTAGCCAATGGAGCGCAAAATAACTAAACTATTGAAAATATGAAACGCATATTTTTTTTGCTGTGGATGAGTATTGCTTTTATGCATGTTGCAAAAGCACAAATTTTTTTTACCAAGAACGGTATGATATCCTTTTTTTCTAAAAGCCCTTTAGAAAATATCAGTGCCGTCAATAACCAGGTAGTAAGTGTAATAAATACTACCACAGGGGAAATAAAGTTTTCGGTTATCATTAAAGGGTTCCTGTTTAAAAAAGCTTTGATGCAGGAACACTTTAATGAAAATTATATGGAAAGTGATAAATATCCAAAGGCTACTTTAAATGGCACCATTACAGATATAAGCAAAGTTGATTTTTCAAAAGACGGTGATTATGCTGTTAATATGGATGGTGACCTTGTAGTGCATGGTGTCACAAAAAAAATAACAACGCCGGCTGTTATCGCTGTTAGAGCCGGGAAATTTGCAGCCACTTCGTCATTCATGGTTTTGCTGGCAGATTATAATATCAGCATTCCCAAAATTGTAGAAAACAATATTTCCAAATCAATTGAAATAAAGGTTAACTGCAATTTCGAACCCAAATCGTAATTAATAAATCCCGCTATAATCTGACTGTATGAATTGTAAACATGTTCATTTGTTATTATTAATTTTGACGGCAACTTTTAACAGGGTCCAGGCCCAGGATACAACTGACCTGATGAGCCAATTGGAAAAGGAGGCAGGTAATAAAGAACAGGTAAATTATATTTCTTCCGCTTTTAAAACCACGCGATTAATAAACGGCCATACAATAGAAAATGTAGCTAAAGGCGTATTAGACGTGAAAATATCACACCGGTTCGGGACGATCGGGGGATCCGAGGGGGGAGCCTATAATCTATTTGGCCTTGACAATGCAACAATGCGTATGGGCTTTGACTATGGTATCAGCCGGTTTTTAATGGTGGGCATAGGAAGGAGTACCTATAAAAAAACATATGACGCATTTTTTAAGTTGAAATTACTCCGACAGTCAACAGGTAAACGAAATATGCCCATCACCTTAAGTTATATTCCAACCATTGCCCTAAAAACATCTCCAAAACCTCCTGCTGATCAAAAAAATTATTTCAGTTCAAAATTTTCCTTCACCCACCAGCTTATTATTGGAAGGAAATTTTCGGAAGGCACTACTTTACAAATAATGCCATCTTTTATACATAACAACCTGGCGGATTTTTCAGGAGATCCTAATAATTTATTTGCGGTAGGATTCGGGGGCAGACAAAAACTTACCAAACGCGTCAGTATAAATATTGAATACTATTACCAGTTATCCGGTCACAAACTGGAAGAAAAAACAGACCCTTTAACCGGGGCAATCACCCGGAACGCCAGCATTAATTCACTTTCAGTGGGCTTTGATATTGAAACAGGAGGCCATGTTTTCCAGTTGCATTTTACCAATTCACGAGCCATGAATGAATCAGGATTCATATCCGAATCAACCGACGAATGGAGTAAAGGACATATTCTTTTTGGCTTTAATATTTCCAGGGTATTTACCATTGGGAAAAGCAAATAGATTTCTTAAAAGTGGAGGCTACTATTATCTGGCGTTATTTACCCCCAAAAAGTGAGTCTTTCCTGCCTACCCCCTTTACTAACCAAACCAATTAACTATTTTGAGTTATGGATTAGTTGCTTTATTTTTGCAGCAGTTTACGGGCAGATTTGTTTATTGTTCAGCCAGTAGACTGGTTTTAAAACTGAACTAATAAACGAAAGCAATTCTGCATAATTACTCCCGGATTGATTCTCGTTTAACAGTTTTCTTTTAATTTTTTGAAGCGGTAGCTACTACGGTTATCATCCTCCGCTTCCTGGCGCTGCGAGGCAGGTGTCCCACCGGGGCGAGGCTGCCCTGCTGAATACGTACACGGATCGTTTAGAATGCGGGCTATTTATTTTAAATGACCTATCACCAACGATTCAAAACCGTATACTTTTTTGAACTTAAATGGAATAAACATGAAAAAGACAATTCAGGATAGCCTGTCGGAGCGTATATTAATTATTGATGGTGCCATGGGCACTATGATCCAGCGGCATAAACTGGCGGAAGCGGATTACCGTGGGGAACGTTTTAAGAACTGGCATACCGACGTCAAAGGAAACAATGACCTCCTAAGCATCACGCAGCCCGACATCATTATTGGCATACACAAGCTCTACCTTGAGGCAGGAGCGGATATCATTGAAACGAATACATTCAGCAGTACCGTTATTGCACAGGCGGATTATGATATGCAATCGCTGGCTTATGA
>JBDTWP010000076.1:0-20290 GCA_040006615.1 Ferruginibacter sp. | reverse complement strand
TTCGCTGTCGTCTGATCCGGACCGGATTTTGAATCAATATACCTGATAGCTATAGAAGACAAACGTGGATCGTTTGTATTTTTTAAATAATTAACGAAGGGTTCGGTAAGGTAAAAATTAGCCGCTTCGGTCGAGTTCAATGTGCCTCCGATTGGTTGTGCATAGTCACTGGTGTGTCTCATAAATGCATTATCGGCATTATCAAGGATAACCCCGCCTGAAAAAGCGGCTTGTGCAATCTGCTGCGCTTTGGCAGGATCTATTTTGCTGAGTCGCATACCAGCCCTAAGGAGCAATGAGTATCCAAATTTTTTCCATTGGGATATGTTCCCACCATATAAAACGTCCCCTGCTTCTATTTTGCCCGTAGCATTCAGTGCAGCAGATGCTTCAGTCAACTCCTGTATGATATTTGGATAAATTGCCTGCTGCTCGTCATAAACCGGCAGAAATGTCTGATTGATATATCCGACACCTCCTTCTGTGTAAGGAATATTTCCATAAGTATCTGTCAGCACCATAAAAGCATATGCCTGGAGAATACGGGCCATGTTCATTAAATTGGTCCTGTCCGGAATGTCTTTGGCCCTGTTAATGACATCGCGGGTATTCCGGATCACATTCCGGTAATAACCCTGCCAAAGGGCCTGCGTGTTGTCCCGGTTATCCTGGTTAAAATTAGCCCCGGTAAGTACACCAGAATTGGGTGTAATTATTTGCTGCACAATTCCTATCTCGTAAATCAATGATGATGTTGGAAAGGAGGTATTGACTACAGCATTATTTAATTGAAAAGCAGGATCAATTGCAGTAGGGCTGGTTGTATTCTTATTCAGATCGGCTAAGCCCTTATCACAGGATGCAAGGAATAATATTAAAGCCGTAACCAAACTATAGTTAAATATTTTTTTCATGATTCTACGTGTTAAAATTTGATATTTAGATTCAAGCCCAATCCTCTGGTAGTTGGAAGACCGGTAGATTCCATTCCCACCAGGTTATCCGAACTGTATCCAAAACTTTCCGGATCAATATTATCAACCCATTTTTTTATGATCAGCACATTGTTTGCAACCAAATTCAGGCGTACGCCTTTAACCGGCCATGTGGCAGGTACATATTTGGTGAAATCGTACCCCATTGTGATTTGACGCAGTTTCCAGTATCCGCCATTATAAATAACGGGTTCAATAAGAGCCTGCGACCGGACGACTTCCCAATATGCCTGCACTGCCGCAACTGCAGTATTTTTGCCTCCATTTACGCTAACCCCGTCACCAATAACCCCACCCTGCCTGCCTTCCAATGTCATCTTATGAAGGCCGTGGCGGATTAAATTGAAGTTGGTCCCTGACAACATCTTATTGCCCAATTTAAAATCGATCAAAAAAGACATAGAGATGCCTTTGTAATTAAATGAATTATTAAAACCGCCAACCCACTTGGGTAAAGCACTTCCGTAGTTTAAAAGGGCGGGAGTCCTCACTGCAATTCCGTTAGTTCCAAAAACCTTATTCCCCTGTGCATCCCGTAAGAAACCAAAACCAGCTATTTGTCCCATTTCCATCCCAACAATTTGCCTAAGCTCACCGTTGAACACGTGGGTTCCTACAGTGATACGTTCGCCTGGGTTATTTGTCAGCAAGCTTAAAACCCTGGTTTTATTATAGGCGCCGTTAGCGGTAAATTCCCAGGTAAAATTCTTTGATTGTACCGGTACCAGGTTGAGCAATATCTCAATACCCAGGTTACGGCTTTGCCCGCTATTAATACGTGTATCAACAAATCCGGAAGCATCAGAGATCTGGGCCTGAACGATCTGATCGGTAGTTATTTTCCGGTAAGCTGCAACGTCAAGATTTACCCTGTTTTTAAACATCTTCAGCTCAAGACCAATTTCTGTTTCCGCGATCCTCATTGGCCTGAGATTAGCATTCGGCACGGTAGTTCCGCTGGGTCCACCAACGGGTTGGGCAGCGCCGGAAGGATTGGGCAATAGATTAGAATTTATTGCGTAGAATAATTGATCTGCGTAAGGAGGCACGTCAGTATCACTTCCCACTTCTGCATAACCCACTCTTAATTTTCCAAAGGATAACCATCCCGGCTGAAAGTTCTCGGAAAATACATAACTGGCGGACACTGATGGATATGATATACTCCAGTTGTCAGGAGATAATGTTGAAAACCAATCATTCCGCACTGTTCCATTCAAATACAGATAACGCTTGTATGAAACCTCCGCAGAGCCGTAAATAGAATTTACCCCTCTCTGAGAAAGGTCATAAAGAGGATCTTTTGCCCTTCCATTTTGAACAGTATATAGGCCCCTGATAACAAAGTCAGTTACCTGTACACTGTTTAGATCTGAGCGCCTTCTCATTTGATTAGCGCCCGCTGTAAGGTTGGCCCCAAAATTACCAAATGTACGGGTTGCCGATGCCAAAACATCAAAATTGGTCTCTCTAAACCGGCGCGAGTCCTGGGTGAAAACGCCATTTACAAAGCCGGCAGGGGCGGCAGCCCTTGAAGCATGACCAGTAGGATAATTATTATAATCCTGGTCACGTGACCAGTAATCCTGTCCGGCCCTGCCCTGAACATAAAGCCATGGAAGGATGTCATACTTCAATGAAATGTTACCAAAAATTCTATCTCTGCGGATGTTTTGAAACTGTTCTGCCAAAACCCAGTAAGGATTGGTACGGTTCATGAACCGGGAGTAGATATATTCATTTCCCTGGGCATTATATTTATTTGCATCCAGCACTTCAAGCGGCATTGAATTGGCAAGGTTATATATTACAGTAGGTATGGAATTATCCTGGTTAGCAATATTGGGTGGGTTCTTGTTAACTTCTTTGGAATAGTTAACATTACCCATAAAACTAAATTTATCAGACAATTTGTAGCTGAAACCAAGGTTGATAGTCTTCCGGTTAAAAGTATTGTTCGGGACAATTCCCCTGCTGTCCAAATTACCCATTGAGAGATGAAAACCTCCTTTTTCACTACTGGTTTCCAGCGTAACGGTATTTGTAAAGTTCTGTCCATTTCTGAAAAACTTTTTGATCCTGTCGTACTGAGGCACATACGGAACAGTAAGATTGTTGAAAAGGATCTGTGTCATGCCAGGCTGAAATTTTTCGCCAAAAGACCATTGACCCGATGTGGGATTTGGAGATGTAGGGCGAACACCATTTTCCCCCTGGCCATATTCATACTGGTAGTCAGTGAAATCCAGGGGAGTTTCGTTGGTATAGTTCGCATTATAGGTAACACCGATCCCCTTACCGGATCCTTTCGTTTTTGTAGTGACCATGATCACCCCATCTTTGGCACGGGATCCGTACAGGGCCGCCGCCGCCGCTCCCTTTAGTATGGTCATGCTTTCGATATCATCGGGGTTAATACTCGCAAGCCCATCTCCCCCGTCAGACGTATTTCCACCACCCCGTACACCGATTGAATTATCAGAGGCGACGTTGCCGGGGTTGGTTCCGAAATTAGTATTGTCTATGGGAATACCATTTATAACAATCAGCGGGTTGTTCTGCCCGGAAATGGAAGATTGACCACGGATACGGATTTTAGAAGTTCCTGCGGGGCCCGTACCCAGGCCGGAAATATTGACTCCGGCTACCTTGCCTTGCAATGCATTCATCAGGTTCGGGGTCCGGTTTATGGTAAGTTCATCTGACTTTACGCTTGTGGCAGCATAACCTAATCTCCGGGATTGCTTACTAATTCCCAGAGCAGTTACTATTACTTCGTCAACGTTCCGCAGATCCTTTTCCAGTTCAATATCAATTGTATTTTTTCCTGAAATGGAAATATCCCGTTTGACGTAGCCAACCGAAGTGAATGTTAAGACAGATTTGCCACCCACATCAATTGTAAATCTGCCCGATAGATCTGTAGTGGTTCCTTTTCCACCTCCTTTTACCAGGATCGACACACCCGAAAGCTTATCACCTTCTTTATTTGTAACAGTACCCGTAATAGTTTGGGCATTCGAAACGGCAGAAATTACCAGGATAAGTAAAAAGGAGAATAGTATTATCCTCCAATGTGCTTTACACACCAGTTTTAGACTTTTCTTCATAATTAGTATTTAATTTTGGTTGTTTGATTTAATCAATACTTTGGTTGATAGCTCATAATAAATGGTCCCTTCCAAATAGCGGCATAATCTTGCTAATATTGTATTGTGAAAAATTGACTATTCACTCTTAAGTTAAAGCCGGTTTTCACAACCACTCAAACATTTCTTAGATAAAATAATTACTCTCTCCCGGATCTGGTGTGATAAAAAAGATATTCATGCAGCAATCATCAATCTATAGGAAGAATAAAATCATAGCTTACAAACAATCAACCTCTATCACGAAACAAAGTAAATGAACATAAATATAAAAAACTTCCATTAATAACCGACGGTGGATTTTACACTTTTGTTCTTTAAGGATTATTTATTTTTTCAGTTCATCGCAAAAATACGCTTTTTCAATAATTCACGATTGACCATTCGCCTGTCTGGACGGGGTTCAGCCTGGCAGGCCCTCACAGATCGATAACAGATTGTATCGTCAGCATATCACCTGGTGCGTATAGACGGTTTCCATGAACCTCAAAATTATTTTGTTTATTTATTGTAATGAAAAAATATGTTTGTATTTTTTCATCCTCTATAATTTTAAAGTTTGGGAATGAACCAATTTATACTTATCCAGGGTAAATCGTCAGAGTTAGAGTTCTTTCCGCATATCATCGAATTTGCCAGCCAGAAGATTCAGACCGTACAGTTACATTCACTGGAAATAAGGAAAACAGAAGATCTGAAAATCTTTTATATTACTGAGGGCAAATTCGACTGGATAATTGATAAAAAGGCATACAGCCTCTATCCGGGTGATATCGCATTGATCAGGCCGGGACAATATGTTGGTTCTGAAAAGGGATTCTTTGACCTGGGTGCACTCTGGTGGATCTCTATCCAGGCAGCAAAATCAAAAGCCGGGGGTGAAATAATGCTCGGTAAATGGACTAGCGTTTCACCATCAGAAAATCAACTGATAGGAAGAATTTTCAGTCTCAATAACAAGCCCGTTTTGCCCGGATTTAATATAGCAGGAGAAATTTTTCAACAGTTGCGAAAGGAACTCTTCATCCAGGAAATTGGTTATCGTACCCGTACCAACCACTTGATTGACGAATTACTCATCTCATTAATACGCCTGCTCACTACGCAGGATATCAAAAGAAGGGATTTTCCACAATCATTCCTGCCACTGGAACAAATGCTCCGGGACAATCTCTCGCACCAGTGGACCGTGGAAGAAATGGCGGTTACCATGCGATTAGGTACTTCAACATTTACAGAAAAAGTAAAAAATTATACCGGGTTTCCCCCGCTCAATTATTTAATTAACATCCGGATCTCGGAAGCCATCAAATTACTAAAACGAACAGATCTTTCCCTCACAAATATCGCATTGGATACCGGCTTTTATTCATCACAGCATTTCTCAACCACCTTTAAAAAAATAACGGGGTACACACCCAGTCAATTTAAAAAAAACAATACAAGTAAACTTTGAAGAAGGTGTAAATAAGAATTAATTAAGAATTAAAAATTGAAAATTAAGAATGGAAGATGAGCAAAGAATAACAAGCAATAAGCAATAGGCAATAGGCAATAGGCAATGAGCAATGTGCAATAAGTAATGAGCAATAAGTAATGAGCGATAAGCAATAAGCAATGAGCTGTAAACAGTAAACAGTAAACACTAAACAGTAAACAGTAAACACTAAACACTAAACAGTAAACAGAAAACATATGGATTGCATTATTACAATTGACATTGGGCTTTCCACTCTACGGATATTTGCCTTTGAAATGACGGGAAAAATCATCGGTTCGATGAAAGGTTTTTATCCTACTTTCCATACAGAACCCGACTATAGTGAGCAGGATCCCGAACATATCTTTGTTACAGTTTTAAATGTGTTGAGAAATTTACTGTCTGAAAAAATTCATCCGAATAAATACCGGGTGGCTGTGATCTGTTTTAGTGGGGCAATGCATAGTGTGTTACCGGTTGACAAAAACGGAACCCCGCTGGGCAACGCAATTGTCTGGGCAGACAACAGGGCAAAAAAGGAAGCTGCTGAGTTAAAGAAAAGTCGCCTTGGAGAAAGAATTTATCACGCAACCGGAACACCAATCCATCCGATGTCCCTGCTGGCAAAGATTGCCTGGCTCCGGAATAATGACCAGGAGCGATTCGGTCAAACCTATAAATTTGTTTCAATAAAAGACTATATTTTACAGCAATTAACGGGTGAATATGTAATAGATCACAGTCTAGCCTCTTCAACAGGTTTACTAAATATTCACACATTGGAATGGAATAAAGAATCGCTGGAATTTGCCGGCATTACTGCTGATAAATTACCCAAACCCGTATCGGTTTATTATGACGAATTAACTTTGCACAAACAATACTGCACTAATCTTGGATTGCCATTTAAGACAAAAATCATAATTGGAGCCACCGATGGTTGCCTGGCTACGCTTGGATCGGGTGTTTGGGGAAAAGGCAAGGCGACCATTACCATCGATGCCAGCGGAGCGGTAAGGGTGGCCGATAAAAAAGTATTGAAAGATAAGAATCAGCGGTTTTTTAATTATCTGCTGGCCGAAGGGTATTATGTTTCGGGAGGGCCGACCAATAATGGGGGCGTTATTTTTGAATGGTTTACCCGCCAATTTGGTACATTTCCTGATTCCACCGATTTTGAAGATAATGTATCCGATTTCTTCAAAGAAGCGGCACAGGTAGCTCCTGGTTCAGATGGGTTAATATTTCTACCCTACCTTTTGGGAGAAAGAGCTCCTATCTGGAACGCAAATGCACGTGGCCTCTATTTTGGTATCAATATCAAACATGAACAAAAACATTTTGTACGTGCTACCATTGAAGGTATCCTGTACGAAATTTACAGTATTGGAAAGATCCTGGCAGAGCATCGGTCTATAGACAGTCTTTACGTCAACGGGCCATTTGCTTCCCTCCCGCTATGGGCGCAAATCATTGCGGATATGTTCAATAAACCGGTGTATGTTAATGACAACCATCATAGTGTTGGAACCGGAGCCCTCCTGCTAAGTCTTACGGCGATGGGCGTGTATAAAAATTTAGAAGAGGCTTCCGGAACAATTCAATTCCAGCATATTTACCTACCGTGTGAAAAAGATCATAGTACTTATATGAATTATTTTGCCATATTCGAAAGACTGAGCAGCAAACTGGAGGAGGAGTTTAGCCAGATAGCCTTATTACAGCAACTTCGTTAAATACCCGGCATCGGGGTGAGGGTATTTTATTACTTTAATTCAAAATCATTCTTAAGTTCAATTATTTCTGCTTTAGCAAATATTTTTAATCTTGCTTTTGCGGGATAATCCACCATAATAAGGGCAACATTATTATTCGTGGCCAAATTGCCAGCTGTAATGTATTGCATATTTCCTTTAAAATCTATAAACCGGGCTGCACATCCTTGCAACTATTACAGTACTATTCATCTTCATTATTATTGCTCTTGTTTCCACGCCTGAATAATGAATAATTAGCATCGCCGAATTTATAAACAAACGAGATGCGGAAACTACGGACATTCCAGCGGCGATAGGAATCCTGGTAAAACTGTTCGGTATCATAGATGGTTCCCGAGCGGCGGGTGTTAAACACATCATTCACCGCAAAAGTGAGGGAAGCCTTTTTATTTTTTAAAAAATCTTTTCTAATGGC
Organism: Ferruginibacter sp.; assembly: GCA_040006615.1. GTDB lineage: Bacteria > Bacteroidota > Bacteroidia > Chitinophagales > Chitinophagaceae > Ferruginibacter. The sequence continues at coordinate 12,473 of JBDTWP010000076.1, read as the reverse complement.
AGCATCTACATCAAATTCAGCGATTCTTTTCCCCTGTGGAATTACCCGGGGGGATTCATATTCTGCAATGACCTGGAATCCCAGGTTATTGAATATTGATTTCCCGATAGTATCAATCTTGTAATTACTGATCAGCTTTGCCTCCCAGTTAAATCCTTTATTGCTCAGGTCCATGTTATTAATTCTTGCATTTACGGTCCGGTACTGAAAATTGATGGTAGGTGTAATATCAAAATTTTTACCTGCCTTATGCTGAAGGGTAAACTCTGCGCCATACCGGTTGGTAGTGCTGGCATTGATAAATGTATTCAGGATGGCATTTGGATCGATGGCAGCGTTGGCAAATTGCAGGTATTGCGCCGCAGTAATGGTATCGCTGTATTCTGTGATATCGTTTGGATTATTCCTGAAATATAAAACAGACAGGAAGTTTCCCTTTTTATAATTTGTACTGTAATTAATTTCAAACGAATTAATAAATTCCGGCTGCAAATGGGGATTGCCCTGCCGCAGGTTTGCCGGATCATTGATGTCTGTAAAGGGGTTTAATTGCCAGAATTGCGGACGCCTGATCCTTCTTGAATAATTAAATTGTAATTCATCGGCTTCGTTGATTTTTTTCGTAACAAAAAAACTAGGAAACAGCCCATCCCAAATACGATTCAATTTATTGGGATATTCATATCCAAATCTAAAAGCGCTATCAACCAACTCACCCTCAAACTTTGAATATTCGGCCCTTAATCCCGCCTGGAAAGAAAAATCCTTTTTTTTATTTTTGAATGAATAAGTAAAATAGGCGGCCTTCACCATTTCGGTGTACGCATAGTTGTTACTAAGCGGTAACTTTATTTCCTGGCCGTTGGCTTTTGCGTATGCATTATAATAACTTAAAAAATGGCTGCTATAACTTCTTATCCCAGTTTCAATTTTTATATTTTCAGATACAGGATTGGTGTAGTCGGCCTGGACCGTCAGTTGCTTGTCGTTGCTGCTCCCGTTGTTCCAAACAATGGACGGTACCCTGTATTCACCGCCACCTGGATTGAAATATATTGTATGAATATCTGAATTATTTGATCTTGGCCCATAATTATAATTCATATCAGCGGTCAATTCTTTACCTTCCACGGGAAATTTGTGTATATAATTCAGCCTTGTATTTTTTCGGCTGAAGCGGGATCTTCCATCTGAGTTTCGAAGACCCGTATACTCCAATATTTTATTGCTGTTCAGGTATTCCTGGTTCTGCGTTTCGGAATTACGAAAACGCCCTTCTACAAAATTTTGGGAAATTGTAATAGTATTGCGGTTATTGATAAAAAAATCGGTTCCAAACCTCAGCGAGTTAAAATTTCTTAACCTGCTATTCACTGAATACTGGTTAAAATAATCTGTGATCATTCCATCCTTTTTGTTTTGTCTTAATGTTTTGCCTTTGGCATTTCCACCGGACTGATTATGACCGGCGCTTACAAAAAAGTTGAAACTACCCTGGCGTAAATTCAAATTGAGATTTCCGGTGAAGAGTCCAGGGGTACCGCCGCTTAAGGATGCCACCCCGTTTAATCCGATGCGCTTATTCTTCTTTAATACAACATTGATAATACCACCCGAACTGGCTGCATCAAATTTTGACGAGGGGTTGGTGATCAGTTCTATTTTATCAATATGATCCGCCGGGATCTGATCCAGCGTTAAAATGGTAGGACGGCCATCTATAAATATTTGCGGCGTACTGTTGCGCAATTCAACATTGCCCTCAATATCAACTGATACAGAAGGAATATTTTTCATGATATCCAGCGCTGTGCCCCCGGTAGCCAGCAGGCTATTACTAACATTAAAAACTTTCCGGTCAATTCCCATTTCAAGCGCAGGAAGTCTTGTACTTACTATTACTTCACTCAGTTGTTTGATATAAGTCTGCAACCCGATATTGCCGAGATCTTTTTCAAAATTTTGTTTATTGGTATCATCTTCCTGATTAGTTATTCTTATTATTTGTTCCAGGGTTTCGTACCCCAGTGAAGATATCACCAGCCGGAAACTGTCAGCATTCGGAAGATGCTGAAACCGGAACTCACCATTTTGTTTGCTCAACATTCCGTTTAAAAGGCTGTCTTTTTTGGCCTTTAATCCCGGGTATAGTTGTACTGACGCAGCCTCAATGGATTTACCGGTTTTTTTATCAATCAATTTTCCAAAAATGCTATTTGAATTAATAATTAAACCGGCGGTTATGCCTTGCTCGGGAGCTTGCTCACTTTCAACCTGCGCCGATATATTGAATGTCAAAAAAATGCCAATAAGGAAGATTACAATAGTTTTCATAAAATCGATTTTTGGACAATCAGCCGGCCGGAGATCCTTGAGAAGTTACTAAGACGGTCAGTCACGTAGTTGCTTGTTTCGAATAAAGCGGTTGACAAATATCGGTGAAAAGGTTATGCAAATATAACCGTTTCAAAGGTGGGAACAAGGATTGTTAGTAATAACAGGCTTTTTAACATAAATAACTGGCAATACTGCCAATAACTACAATCAATGGGCTGAATAATCAGGGGGTCATTTTACAAAAACTTACGGTAGATCCCAGGTAACAGGCACCATTTACATCTCCTGAACAAGGAGTGAAGACAAGCCAGGGTCTACAATAAACCACTACCAGGCCTGTAAATACATCTCATAACAGTCCTTAACTTCAAGTGACCGCGGATTGGTTGAAGAACAATGATCTTCCTTCGCGTTTTGTGCCAAAGGTTTCAAATCCTCTTTCGTTAGTCCCAGTTCCCTTAACCTTGAAGGCAAGCCTATGTCATGATTCAATTGAGCAAATCTACCGGTTAATTCGGTTGCATTTTGTATTTCCAATCTATCTGCAATAGCCCGCATTTTTTCCCTGCAGAAATCATAATTAAACTGCAATACCACCGGAAGAAAGATTGCATTCAGGGTACCATGGTGAAGCCGCCTTTCTGTGAGTGCCCCTAACGGATGACTAAGGCTATGAACAGCTCCCAGGCCTTTCTGAAAGGCAAGACCACCCTGCAAAGAGCACATCATCATTTCCGAACGGGCCTGGCGGTCAAATCCATTGAAGGTTGCTTTGGTTATGTTAGTATAACCTCTTTTCAATCCATCAAGGGCGATAGCATCGGCAACGGGGTTATAACGGGGACTGCAGAAAGTTTCAACACAATGCGAGATGGCATCCATCCCGGTTGCTGCAGTTAATATTGAAGGCAATTCAAAGGTTAGTTCCGGATCACAAATTGTCGCCACCGGTAGTAAATATTTACTGAGGAACCCCAGCTTACCAACGCCCGCTATTGTCACCAGGGCCGCCCTCCCTGCTTCACTTCCACTTCCGGAGGTGGTTGGTATTGCAATAAAAGGCGGAAAAGCTGAAGTGATCTTTGAAATACCTTCACGCAGAATGGCATATTGCTCAAGCGGTAGCGGATGATTTACCAGGATTCCTGTACATTTTGCCAGGTCGATGGGTGACCCTCCCCCAACTGCAATGATCCCGTCACATCCTGAGCCCCGGTACACTTGAAGCGCATTAAGCACCATCGCTTCCGTCGGATTCGTTTCTACATCATCATAGACGATTGGAAATCCAATGTTGAGTTTTTCAATAATTCCAAGGTTAACCAATCCTTTATCGGTAATTATCAAGGGGTTTAAGATCCGGTATTTTTTTAATAGATCCGGAAGCAGTTTCAATGCACCAAAATCAAAATAAATATCCGTCAGGTATGAGATGGTTGGTATGGTTAGCATATTTTTTTCAGGTGTTCCAAAGCCTGCACCGGGGCCCAGGGAGCGCGAATGTTCATATCAGAAAAAATTACCTGTGCACAATTATAACCGGGAAGACCTGTTATATTCCCTCCGGGGTGTGAAGATGATCCGCAAAGGTAAAGTCCTTTTATATGGCCCCGATAATGTCCTGCGCCGGGGAACGGGCGGTGATAACCGATTTGCCCGTTTGTGAAAGCGCCAATAAGCAAATCTCCCTCCTGCATATTGGGGAATGTCCGCTCCGTGTCTAATGCGCTCCGTGTAAACCAATCAATTACATCATACTCTAAATTAGGAGCGTATTTTGTCCAAAGGTCGAGCATTATTTTTCCATGCCGATCCTTCTCCTTATCCCAGTTTTGTGGATCTCCGTTTAAATGATAGGGTAATTTCTCCCACATAAATCCAGTATGCTTCCCGGTAGGTGCCTGTGAGTCATCAAATAAAGTAGGGCAGCTTCCCCACATCACCGGCGGTGGAATTGTTCCTTTTTCATGATGCTGAACAATCTCTGGATACTGGCGGATATGTTCTAACCCCATAATGATCATCAATGCCTTATCAATATCTGGGTTTTTTCCGGCTGCTTTATATTTTGGCGGGGCATTTAGATTCAGGTTCAATGCAAAAAGCGGGGCAATAAGGTTATATTGAAAGTTTTGGGCTTTCTCCCTCCACTCCTTTGGAACGAAAGGATCCTCCATTAATTCCAGGAAGGTTTGCTGCGGGTTTAAGCCTGAACATATAAAGTGGCGGGCGCTGAAAGTTTCCCCTTCTGCTGTTTCCACTCCAACAGCTTTTTCATTTTCTACCAGGATTCTTTTAAGTTTGGTATTTAGTTTAATTTCTCCTCCATTCTTAACCACGGCAAAGACCAATGCCTGTGCCAATGCCGCCGATCCACCCTTGCAAATCTGGGCTTTTCCGGAACCTGCAAGAAGGGCCGGGATATGATGCCCAAATCCCTTGCAACGTAAATCAACTTCTCTCAGCCCATTGAAGAAAAGCAGCCCGGCCTGTATAGTTGGATGTTCAAACTCCTGCAGTACAAATTCCAGCGGAGACAGTGCGCTTGTCTGAACTAATAAGCGGCCTTCAGGACTTTTTTCCAATAATGCCCTTCGTTGTTCTCCGGGTATAGGGGGCGACTGGCTTTCAGGAATTAGTATTTTCTCCAAAATAGGCAAAAATTTCTCCCGCCAATTCCTCAGGGCCTGTGCATCTTTTTTACTAAATCTTTCAAACGACGCGGCCGTCTTTTCAAATTTAGTCCACCATTCCAATGACTCCCCATTATTAAGCAGCAAAGCAACATTAAAATCCGGTTCAATATAAACCGCCCCATGTTTTTCAAGTTCCAGGTCTCTGTACCAGGGCATTTGATTAAGGGCCCTGTGATAAAAGGAATGGGTATTATGTAGAAAGCCGGGATGCCTGGGATCCTCGATTGTTGTGAGTCCGCCTCCTGCTATACCTCTTCTTTCCAGGCAAAGCACTTTTAGGCCAGCTTTGCAAAGATAGGCCTGCAACACCAGGCTATTGTGTCCCGCGCCTAAAATGATACCGTCATAAATTGCTGAATGCTGATTTTGCATACATAATATATTATCACACTGTTATCAAAAAACTTTAAAGTGTTACCACTTAGCAGAAAATTGGCTCAATAATACTATCAACTTATTAAATCCTAAGATGAAAAAACGGAGAGGCAGTTTCTTAACCTACCATATAACCTGAAGTTGTCTTTTTTGAAATTGGTGGTGTGCCCACACCCTGCTACTTAATAGAAAATTGGTTCAATAATACTGCCGGCCTTATTCCATTGCGAAGTATAACCTGACACAAGATTATTAATTGCCCAACTCTTTGACCGCAATATAAGCCATGAGCCCGGTACTTAATGCAAGTGCATCCTCATCAATATTAAATGTTGGCGTATGCAGTGAAGAGCTGATTCCTTTTTCCCTGTTACCCGAACCCAACAAATAAAAACAGGAATCGGTTACCTGGGTATAGTAAGCAAAATCTTCCGCTATCATCATTATATCCGCATCCACCACATTGTTACTCCCAAGATATTCTTCCGCAAAGAGCCTGGCACTGCCGGTAAGTTTTTCATCGTTTATTAAGGCAGGGTATCCGTGAACAATTTTAAACTCGCAACTTCCTCCCATGCTTTCCGCAATTCCTTCCGCCATTTTCTTCATTCGCTGATGTGCTTCCGTCCGCCAGGCTTCATTGATGGTTCTGAAGGTACCCTCGATACAAACTTTATCGGGAATTATATTTATGGCGCCGTCCGCTACCAGTTTGCCAAAAGATAAAACACATGGAGTCGTCGGATTGGCAAACCGGCTTACCACCTGCTGCAAAGCAATGATCATATGGGCCGTAATTAATACCGGGTCAATATTCTGATGTGGCATCGCACCGTGCCCGCCCTTCCCGTGAACTATAATACTCAATTCATCCATGGATGCCAAAAATTTTCCTTTCCGGAAAGCTACTTTTCCGGCTTCCACAGAAGGCATGACATGCTGACCAATTACTGCACCGGGTTTTGGATTTTCCAGTACACCATCTCTGATCATAAGACTGGCGCCCCCGGGAAGCTTTTCTTCCCCTGGCTGAAAGATCAGTTTAACTGTTCCGCCGAATTTGTTTTTGATGGATTGCAAAATGAAAGCTGTTCCCAATAAAGAGGACGTATGCGCATCATGACCGCAGGCGTGCATTACGCCTTTGCATTGTGACGCATAATCCAGCTCGTTAGCTTCTGTAATTGGCAAGGCATCCATGTCGGCCCTCAAAGCAATAGTCTTATCGCCAGCTTTCTCTCCCTTTATTATCGCGACAATTCCTGTATCAGCAATCGCTTTCCATGAAATCCCCAACTCATCAAGACGGGCCTTTACAAATAAAGATGTTTCATACTCCATGAATGACAATTCAGGATGGGCATGTAAATGCCTCCTGTTTTCAATTACCTTGCTGTATATCTCATTTGCTGATTGTTTGATCTCGTCTTTTAACATATCTTAATTTCCTTTAGGTTTGTTCGTTCCATTGATTTTATACTTCAACAGAAAGTAGAGAGACTTTGGCATTGTCAGGCTGCACTTTATTCTGTCTTATTATTTATTATGACGGAAAAGAACCCGGTTATCTCCTCCTCCATCGCACCCGTCATCCGGTTAATCTCAAGAGGTGTCTCAAAAAGAAAATGGTTCGGTTTGCCAAATAAGTCATAAATGACTGCTACCTTCTTCATCTCACTCTTTATTTCAACAGGGTCCGTATACCGATCCAAACCCGGCGAAATAATCATTAATGGCCGGGGAGCAATACATGAGATAATTTCTCCGAAATCAACGGGAACATCCCGGGGATTACCGGCAAATAATCCCAGCCGTGGAAGAAAACCATGGAGGTGAGAGTAGGTTCTGAGGCTTTCATAATTCCTGTTGCTTGTACGCCAGGGTGAAATTGCAGCTACGACCGCTACGCCGGCAATTCTTTCATCCCTTGCCGCCGCCATCAATGCTACGCTTCCGCCAATTGTATTGCCTAATAAGAAGATATGCCTGCTATCTATGAAGTCAAATGTTTCTAAAGCATCCACGCAGGGACTAACGTCACTCACCATTTTTCCCATCTTTGACCATTCGGGAAACCTCTCATAAAAATATTGTGCTTCTTCCATCCTGGTGCCGAAGCCAAACATGTCAATGGCCATTATCGCAAATCCCTTATCAATGAGCACCTGAAATAAGGAATCGTTACCACGCCCAAGAAAGGGGCTATAGCCCTTTGCAAAACCATGTCCATAGGAGTATTGATGTAGAAAGATAATCACAGGCATTTTCCCGCCGGAAATAAACACTTTGTTTCCGGCTCTGTCTACAGGATAATATAACATTCCCTTTAAATTATCTCCAATGGAGCTATAGGGTCCAATGTACATAACAGCCGCACCGGAAACTTTCGGACGCCCGGTGATATTGTCTATCCAGTCTCCATCCGTCCCCATTATTTTACCGGCATGTTTTACCCCCGGTGGTTCCTTACCTAAAAGCCATTTCAGATTAGAAAGTATTATTTTTTTCTGTGTGTTAAACATTGTTGTGTCTGCATAAGATTGATGGAGCTTAACCGCCTTTATCTTCCCTGACTCAATCTTGTCGGCTTTGTGTGAACCTGCCCACTTATCAAAGGAATAATCAAAGTAAAGTTTGTTCTCCCATGGTATCTTTTTTCGATGGAAGCGGATGTCCAGGAAGTCAATACACCGTTCCAGGTCTCGGGAAGCCACCTCATGCTCGCCCATCCGTGGAAATATGCCAAGATTTTCTTCTGCACCTAAAAAGCTGAAAACTTTTCTAACTGATTGATAACACTGCTCATTTGACCATGGATTCAATTCCTGCTCTACTGTGGAATAATGGAACAGCACGATCCTGGGAGCTATTAAGGAGATTAATAAATTCTGATCAACCGGAAGTTTATCCTCCCTTCCAAAGAAAAAACGCAGGCGCGGGTGAAACCATTGAGGATTAAAACCCGTCACTATATCCAGCGTTTCACTATCATATTGTGGGTCTCCGTATCGCCAGGGGGCAATCCCTCCCGTACCGCAACTGCTTGATATAACGGCAGCAATCCGGTCATCAAAGGCGGCAGCCCATAAGGATTGTTTTCCATTCCTCGAATGGCCTGTGATGGCAATCTGGTCGCGGTTGACCGCTTTAAGGGTAAGCAGATAATCAACCACCCTTGATGCTCCCCATGCCCGTCGCATCAATGCGGTAAAATCAAAGGAAGGATAAAAAGCCTGGTAGTCCTGGGTATCATCCTTATCATCCGCCGCAGCATACACACATCCTATGTACCCGCGCCTCACAGCAAGCTGCGCCCAGTTACGCTGGTTCCATTGGGTAAGATATACAGGGAAAGGGCCCTTGCCTTCCGGTATCATTAACTCAAGGGTCATGCGGGCTTTATTTCCGGGACCAAATCTTAAAACGATCGTTTGAATATGGGTACCCCCTTCCATTTTGTCGGAAAGCACTGTTGTCTCAAAACTTCCGGGTGATGGAGGAATTGTTCCCGAAACCCAGTGTTGAAATTCCTTCTTTATCCACTTTCTTTTTTCCTGCCATTGGGCGTAGGTATGTATCGGGATATCAATACCGTCTTTATTTAAAACCAATGGTTCCGGTAAAAAAGGTATGGAAGGCATATGATCGAAATCGGGAGGCAATTCACCTGTTCTTTTCAGCCAATCCATCCAGGTGCTGTCCCGGGGGGTAACCCGCCAGGAATAATTATTCTTGCGGAAATAACTGGTGTCAATTATCTTCAAAATATCCGGGAGATATTTTTCGCGTCTTGAAATATCTGTTTGAGCAACTACCGGGGTCTGTATATATCCGGCCACTATACAAACTAAGAATAATCTTATATAAGAATTTTTTGCCAATTCAGCGTAGTTGTTTTGTGCTTTTGTATCGGAACAGTCACCTCATTCTATAATTTATTCAAACTATGGTTGACAACGTAGAATTAAGCCTTCCATTATACACAATTCTTCCTTTAATCATCGTCATGGAAATATTAATATCGCTGTCAAAAATTACAATATCTGCATCTTTGCCAACAGCCAACTCACCCTTTTGACCTGATATTCCCAATATACGGGCCGGTGTGGCTGTGATCATTTTTACGGCATCCGGCAAAGAAACTCCCGCCAAAGAGATCATTGTCCTCACCAGCCGGTCGGTGGTGGCTACGCTGCCTGCAAATGCACTGTGGTCTGGTAACTTGGCTACACCATCCTCCACAATTACTTTTAACCCGGTATCAATATTCCCCAGTACGCTTTCCCGAAGATTCGTACCTGCCGCCCGCATGGCATCTGTTATTAAGGCTGTTCGTTCCGCACCCTTTATTTTAAATACTAATTTTAACAAAGGCGCAGGCAGGTGTACTCCGTCAGTAATAATTTCCACATCCATTTCATCAATGATAAAAGCGCTTTCTATAACACCTGCATAACGAAATGCATTTCTCCGCGTAACACCCGACATGCCGGAATATAAATGCGTGGCGAGCGTAAATCCATTTTCAAAAGCGATGATCACGTCCTCATATATCGCATCTGTATGCGCTATTGCAGGCAATACGCCTTTTGATTGAATATATTTGCCAAATTCAATGGCTCCCTTTAATTCCGGTGCGGCACTCCATCGCTTAATGGAGGAAGAACGCGACAATATATCCTTATACTCCACCGGATCGGGGTCCCTGATGTAGCGGGGGTCCTGTGCCCCACGCTGACTCATGGCGAAGTAAGGGCCTTCGAGGTGCAAACCCAAAAATTGTGCGCCACTAATATTATTGCGATTTGCATCTTCATACACTGCAAGCGTCTGCAGCATTTCTTCTTTTGTACTGGTAAGGGTAGTGGGCAGCATGGCCGTGGTACCAAACCGCGCATGGGTTTCCGCAATTTTTAAAAAAGCAGTTTCATTACCATCCATAAAATCATACCCTCCGCCACCATGAACATGTATATCAATAAAACCGGGAGAAATAAATTTCCCCTCTGCGTCTATTTCTATTGCATCTTCAACCTCCGCGATATTTTCACTGATAGTGGCAATAGTGTCCCCCCTGACCAGGATCATCCCTCCATCAATGATCCTTGTCGGGGTTATTATTTTGCCGTTAAATATTTTTATTAGTTGATTCATACATGTTGGTGAATTTCGTGAATGGTAAATAGGGAACTGTTATCAATTCAGTTTTTCCCACTGCCCATTGCCTATTCCCTATTGAATTTTGCCGATTGCCGATTGCCGATTTAATTTTAGCAATTGCTTATTGCCCATTGCTAATTGCCTATTGAATTTTACCGATTGCCCATTGCCTATTGAATTTTGCCCATTGCCAATTGCCCTTTGCCTTTTCACCATTCACTAAAACGTCCATCTCTTTATCCTGTGTCCATAAAATGCATAAAATACGAGATACAGGTAACAGGGGAATAATATCCAATATGCATTGCGAACATTATACAGATCGGCCAGGTACCCGTAGAAAAGCGGCAATAAAGCATTCCCACATAAACCCATGATCATTATCGAAGCGCCAAGTTTCGTAAATCTGCCCAATCCTTCCATCGCCAATGGCCACATACTTGCCCAAACCATTGAATTGGCAAATCCCAATAAAACTACAAACCAGATAGAAATGTCAGCGGAATGTCCCAAAAAACTGACTTGTCCATTTGCATAGATAATGAATAATGTAAAGATCAATCCCAATAATGTACATATTCTTAAGGCATTTACCTGCTTTATGAACTTGGGGATACAAATAATGCCGAGTATATAACCGCATATCTGAGCAGACAGTGTATAAGAAGGAAATACCTTTGCCTCAATTAAACTTATGTGCATTGAATTGGCATATCCTATAATAGTATCAATAGCGATGACCTGGCTACCCACGTGCAAAAAAATGCCTATTGCTCCCAGAATTAAATGAGGAAACTGAAATATGTTTGTTTTACCGGCATTGGCTGTTTCAAGTGCGGCACTCTCCTGCTCGGTATTGATTTCCGGCAGCGGTGAGTAAAGCACCATCCATCCAAGTGCAAACAGAGCGGTCCCTACGCATATATACGGCAGGATAACCCTTCTAATCAGCTCATCTAAAGCAACATTTCTATCATTTACATTCATCGCGCCTAACTCCTTGAATAAATCAGTGTCAGTAGCTTTTAATACAACAGCAGCGAATATCAGCGGTGCAATAATTCCGGCGCCCTTATTAAAGATGCCCATAATACTGAATCGCTGCGCCGCTCTTTCAATAGGGCCTAAAATGGTTATATAAGGATTGGCAGCTGTTTGAAGCACTGCAAGTCCGATTCCAAAGGTAAAAAGACCCAGCAGGAATATCCCATAGGTTCTTGTTAATGCCGCGGGCACAAAAATAAAAGCGCCCAGCGCCATTGCCCAAAATCCTATCATCATACCTTTCTTAAATCCTGTTCTTTTTAAAAGGAAAGCTGATGGCACCGACATGAAAAAATAGGAAATATAAAATGCAAACGGTACAAGGTATGCCTGAAAATTGGTTAGCTCACACGCAATTTTAAAATAAGGAATCAGTATGGCATTCATCCAGGAAACAAAACCGAAAATAAAAAACAGCAATCCAACGATGAGAATTGAAATAAAAGAATCACGCCTTGTCAAAGAATTAACTTCAATGGTGGCCGCGATCGTTTTATTGGTAGCTTGCATTTATACAGTTATTTTCGCCGAAATGAGTGCAGCAGATTGTTCATCAAGATAAAAGATGCAATTGGGGTGTAATTGCAAAATACTTGCCGGGTAGAGATTACTTGCGGGCTGTTCCAGCGTATTTTTTACAGCAATTGCCTTCCTGCTGTCAGGCACTGAACATATAATACACTTCGATTTTAAGATTTGCTTTATCGACATACTGATTGCAGAAGGAGGTACTTCTTCTACAGATTTAAACCACCCTTCACCCAATTGCTGCTTCCTGCATGCTTCGTCCAATTGTACAATAATATAAGGTATTTCGGTTTCAAAATCAGCGGGTGGATCATTAAACGCCAGGTGCCCGTT
>JBDTWP010000075.1:0-20302 GCA_040006615.1 Ferruginibacter sp. | reverse complement strand
GTAGGCTCGGTCTATGTTGTAGCAACGGATTTTAATCCGTTGTTACAACATCCAATAAATAAGTGCTGTAGGCACGGCTCATTTTTGATCAACCTTTATATGGGCAGAGCCTATGGCTCTCAACAATTGTAGGCAAAATCCTTAAATTGAAGGCTATGGTGTCTCCACCGACCGAAATCAGGAGCGACAATTATAAAAGTATTTCCGCGAAACCCCGACGTTTAAAAGAGGTTTCCAAGCCTCGGTCTGTGTCTCCACTGACCGAAATCAGGAGCGACAATAATAAAAGAACTTTCGCGAAAGCCCGACGTTTAAAAGAGGTTTCCAAGTATGATGCCCTTATCTGGTCCTTCATTAAAAATCAATCTGATGATCAAAGCAAATAAAGAGGGGAATGAAATAAAAGAGAAAATCCTTAAAGGCCTTGATCTCTCTTTTAAAAAATTGGTTCTTCAAAAAAGCCTTACTGACGGCGTTCTTGTTTTTTTAAGAGATGGTAAGATTGTTAAATTGAAAGCGGCCGATTTGATTGGCACCTTACCCCATGAGTAAATGGTTCCTTAACCTCTCAAGTTTGAGGAGGAACCTAAATAAGCTTTGAATATTTGGCTTGTCCCGGCGGGGTTTCCAAGCCGCGGTCAGGTGGCCAACAACTGAAATCAGGAGCGACAATTATAAAGGAATTTCCGCGAAACCCCGACGTTTAAAAAAGGTTTGAATATTTTGGCGACGATTTTCAATATTTAGAATTCCTGATCCCGGCAACTATATTATAAAGAGCTGACAAATTGTAATAATTCACGCATCACGCATCACACATCAACAATCTCATAATTCACTATATATGCTGTAAAATCAGTGAATATATTCACCAAAAAAATACTAAATTTTGTGAATAGATAATTTGAGATGATTCAACGAATTCAGCAACAGGAAATTGATTATGTTGAGGAATCAAATGGAAGTATTGCCGCTTATGAATTCAAGTGGAGCGAAAATGCCCGGATAAAAATTGCGCCTGGTTTTATAGAAGCATACAAAGCAACGGGGTCAGTGGTTTCAAAAGAAAATTTCAAGCCTCGGTCGGTGTCTCCACCGACCGAAAGGTTTCCAGGCCTCGGTCGGTGTCTCCACTGACCGAAAGGTTTCCAGGCCTCGGTCGGTGTCCCCACCGACCGAAAGGTTTCCAGGCCTCGGTCGGTGTCTCCACTGACCGAAAGGTTTTCAAGCCTCGGTCGGTGTCTCCACCGACCGAAATCAGGAGCGACAATTATAAAAGAACTTCCGCGAAACCCCGACGTTTAAAAGAAGTTTGAATATTTTGCCGGCGATCTTCAATATTTAGAATTCCTGATCCCGGCAACTAATTATAAAGAGCTGACAAATTAACGGAAGGCGGGCATTCAATTCCTGAAGATATTATCAGGCGCAGGTATAAAAAAGGGATAAAGAATTTTGTGCATTTATATATAGCAACCGTTGATTTCTGGTTGTTGATAAACAATTCTGAAAATCCATATTCTTTTGCCGCGAAAGGGCATGCTGATAAAGATCCTCTTGTATATGATTCACAAACCTGGACTTTCATTAAACACCAATCTTATGATCAAAGCAAATATGGAGGGTGATGAAATAAGTGAGAAAATCCGCAAAGGACTCGATCTCTCTTTTAAAAAGCTGGTTTTACAAAAAAGCCTAATTGACGGCATCCTTGTTTTTTCAAAAGATGACAAGATCATAAAAGTGAAGGCGACCGATCTTATTGGAACCCTGTCTGACCCCCCGCTCCCGCCGGATATCGGTGAAATTTAGGCGTTACGGTTTATGGTCTGGCTGACACAGTCAGGCAGGCATACGCGACAAATCAAAAGAGCAACATCAATGAGTCCCCGAAGCTTGATAAAACGTTGGATATTTTGCACACAACCTTCAATATTAAAACATCCTGATTTTTACCCTGGCAACAGAACAAATAAATTTGAGATATGGCAGATGCCGTAGGCACCGTAGGTTGGTAGAAAATTCAATTTAATTGTTATAAATATCGCGTAGCGATAATAGGAATAAATCAACCGGAAAACGTTTAATAAATCTTCTTCTAATGTCTTTAATCGCTACGCGATATGGTTCTTAATTGGTGCTAATTTCTACCAATATTAAATGGCTACGGCATGAGTGGGTTGTCGCGGCGGGGTCATTACTACTATATTCGCTACAAATTATAAGAGCATTATATTCGAAACTCAGAAATCGGGAAATTTAATTCAAAAAATCCGGCATGCATCGAAGAATTGAATTAAAAATTCTTATTGGACAGACGAATTGGTTTAAAGGGTTGCCAACCTTTATAAATGGTCTTTAAATGATTAAAGAAATTTTAAGGTTGGCAGCCCTTAGATCAAACGACATTTTGAAATGCACCCAATCTTGAAGTAGCTAATCAGTTAGTCCTGAATATGGATAGGATGGTCTGAGAACATTCGGGATGGTGATTTTCGGTAGGATGGAAAGGACGTTTACGGATACGGTTTAACATTTTCAACATTGACCATTATTAATTAACTTTAGCTTTTCTCATCGACTTAATCCTTCCCACTATTATTACCTTTGCAGATTAATTGAATTACATTTAAATTATTTAAATATGATCACTATAAATTTAAAACAGAAAACAAAAAAAAATGGCCAGTTGGTTATAGATGTTCCTACGACCCTAATTAACAAAACCGTGGATATAATATTGGTTATCCAGGAAGAAGAGGCATTTCCCAAAAATGATGAAGAAGGAAATACAAAAAAGAAATATGATTTTTCCCATCTATATGGAAAATTGGAGTGGAAGGGCGATGCATTGGCTGAACAAAAAAAAATCAGATCTGAATGGAAATAAGGTTATTGCTTGACACCAATTCAATTATTGCACTATTAAATGAAAATGCCGGAGTAATTGAGGCAATAGATACTGCCGATGATATTGCCATTTCAATTATTAATGAATTAGAATTCAAATCTTTTTCAAACTTGTCATTACATGATAAGAAATTATTTGATGCGTTTGTTTCTGGTGTCAATGTGCTGGATTTGCAAGCCTCAGATATCACGCTAAAGAATAAAATTATAGAAATCAGAAATACTTACAAGTTAAAACTGCCTGATGCGATCGTAGCTGCATCTGCAATTGTGAATAACGCTGTATTGATAACAGGAGATAAAGACTTTAAAAAAGTTGAAGAACTGCAATTGAAGGTTATTGAATAAAAATTCAGGTCAAATCCTGTATTCTGTAATACCACCATATCTCAAAATCACCATATCGTTATTCCATTTGTGAGAGAGTGATAACTGGCACAAGTTCTCCATTTGTCTTAATTGTTGGTCCGGGGTAAGAAAACGTTTATTATGGGCAACAGTGAATTCCAGCGAGAAGGGAGTAAATACAAAACTGCTGATCTTTTAACGAACAGAGTTGCCTGTTTGAAAAAAATTACACATCACACATTAAAATCAGACATCAAAGTCATGGATTGTATTAACAGGCATAAATATGGCCGATAAAAATATTGCAATAGACGAAGAATGGGATCTCGTGATCGGTCCAAAAGCCGCTCTATTAGATTTGAATCTAAAAGAAGTATGGCGCTACCGCGACCTGCTGTGGCTCTTTGTAAAACGTGATTTTTCCGCACAGTATAAGCAAACTATCCTTGGGCCAATATGGCATTTTATACAACCCATATTTACCACCTTGGTATTCTTGCTCATATTTGGTAAAATTGCAAATATTCCAACAGACGGGATAGAGCCCAAGATATTGTTTTACATGAGTGGTATTACACTCTGGAATTATTTTAGTTCCTGCCTTTCAGCTACATCCAACACTTTTGTGGCCAATGCCGGCATCTTTGGTAAAGTATATTTTCCGCGGCTGGTGATTCCACTGAGTACGGTAATGAGCAATCTCGTAAAGTTCGGTATACAATTTAGTTTGCTCCTTGCCGTTATGATATGGTTTGGTATAAAGAACAATAATTTTCATTTTGGATCAAGCTGGTTACTGATCCCTTTATTAATACTTATGATGTCGGGCCTTGGTTTGGGCTTGGGTATCATCATTTCATCGCTCACAACCAAGTACCGCGATTTTACCGTTCTCATAGGTTTCGCGGTACAACTTCTCATGTATGCCACTCCAATAGCTTATCCCATGTCGTTCTTAAAAGATAAATCATATGCTGCATGGATTGCATGGAACCCGCTTACACCCATCGTGGAAGCATTCCGGTACGCGCTGTTTGGCATTGGTTCGGTGAATACGATGGGCTTATTGTATAGCGGTGGAATAATTGCGGTATTCCTGTTTGCGGGTTTGCTGATCTTTAGTAAAGTGGAAAAGACTTTTATGGATACGGTTTAGTTTACGGTTTATGGTTTACAGTTTATGGTTTTTTCGATTTATGTCAGTATTCTTTTCTGGATATCGTATTGTTGGGATATCTCAAGATCCTAATATCTCAATATCCCGATATCCCAACCCATCGCATGAAAAAAATAAAAAGAATTATCAGGGCTGTTTTAAATAGATCCGTTCAAACCTATTATTCCCTTTTTGGGAGTAAAGTAGAATGTAATATCTGCCATTACAAGACTGATATTTTAAATAGCGACGCCTGGCACAACTTCTCGGTATGCCCCAGGTGCGGGTCAGGGGTAAGACTGCGTTTATTATGGGCAACATTAAATTCTACCAGTGAATGGAGTATTGACAAGCTCATTAAAAACAAAGCCGTGCTTCATTTTGCACCGGAAAAAGCTATAAGCGACCTGGTTGAACGGGTTGCCCGTAAATATAAAACTGCCGATCTGCTTGCGGATGGGTATTTAAATGCCTACCACCATATCGATTATAACATGGACATTTCAGATATGCATCAGTTGCACGACGGGGAATACGATTGTATAATTGCCTGTGATGTGCTGGAACATGTACATGATGATAAAAAAGCGTTAAGGGAAGTTTACCGCGTTTTGAGTAAAAGCGGGTACTGTATTTTTACTGTGCCTCAAAAAGACAGGCTTGAAAAAACGTACGAAGACCTTGCTTTAACCGACCCAAAAGAAAGCGAGGAAAAATTCGGACAGTTGGATCACCAACGTATTTATAGAAATGATTTTGTGCAGATGATGCAGGACGCCGGTTTTGAAATTGTGCAGGTGGATGAAAGTGATTTTGACGATAAACGGCGAACAAGAAATGTCTTATATCCTCCCGTATTTATCGGTACATCCGCTTGCTACTAATTACCGTAAAATTTTTATCGGCCATAAGGCAGGTTTTACTAATCTTTAACTGCAATGTCCACAGTTATAAAAGTCGAGAACCTCTCCAAACAATACCGCCTTGGCTCCGTTGGCACCGGCTCCATTGCGCACGACCTTAACCGGTGGTGGCAAACCATGCGAGGAAGGGAAGATCCCTATTTAACAGTAGGTGATGAAAATGACCGCAGCGTAAAAGGCGACAGTGAATATGTATGGGCTTTAAAGGATATTAATTTTGAAGTAAAACAGGGTGAAGTACTCGGCATTATTGGCCGCAATGGTGCCGGAAAAAGCACTTTGTTGAAAATATTGAGCCGAACCACTTCACCCACTTCAGGCAGTGTTAAAATAAAAGGCAGGGTTGCCTCTTTACTGGAAGTTGGAACCGGATTCCATCCCGAATTAAGCGGCCGTGAAAATATTTTTTTAAATGGAGCTATCCTTGGTATGAGCAAACAGGAAATAAAAGGTAAGTTTGATGAAATTGTTGATTTTTCAGGTGTGGAACGATATATCGGTACGCCGGTGAAACGTTACAGCAGTGGTATGTATGTACGGTTGGCCTTTGCTGTAGCAGCACACCTTGATCCTGAAATTTTGATCGTAGATGAAGTATTGGCAGTAGGTGATGCGGAATTTCAAAGGAAAGCCATGGGCAAAATGAAAGATATAAGCAAATTCACCGGTCGAACTGTTTTATTTGTGAGCCACAACCTTTCTTCGATAAACAAATTATGCAATGTCGGTATAATAATGAACAATGGAAAAATAATTATGTCAGGAACAATAGATAAAGTATTGGATAAATATTCAGCACTGGGTAATAAGGAACAGGGAAAGATATACCTGAACAGGGAGCTGGAAATAGCTAACCCGGATAAAAAAATGCTTATCAATGGTGTGAAAATGGTCGATGGCCGTGGCCATGAAATGGAAGAGTTTTCACAGGTTGATGAAGTAAACCTGCAAATTGATTTTACTGTTTTACAGAGTGGAACTGCATATAATGTTGGTTTTGAATTGTGGAGTCACAGGTATGATTGCATATTTACCAGCAAATTATTTGATACAAATTTTGAAAATCTAAACACACAAATTTGGGTGCCAGGCACTTATTCTTACAGGATAAAAATTCCACTTTATCTTTTAAAAGATGGCAATTATTTTGTAACGGCAGCAGCAGCCATACCTGCAGTGGAAATGCTTGATGTTTTTCCCGGCGAAGTTGGGTTTACGTATAATGATTTTGAAAGTCCATTATTTAAAAGCGGCGAAGGAAGAAATGGAGCAATTATTCCAATGCTGGAGTGGCAAATGATCAACTGATGCTAATTAAAAGAATATATAAAAAGTCTAAACAAATATTTTCAATAAATAAAGCCGAAACGCTACCTCAAATAAATGAGGCTAATTCCAAATTAATTAGGAATGTTTTTAACAAACAGCATTCCAAGAATGCTTTGATTTCTTTTATAACTTATGGCATGGATCAGTCTATTGAAAATCTTACGCACACTAATATATTAGAATGCAATACAATCTGCGAATTGTTAAATGAATTGGATTATAATGTAGATTTGATTGATTACGATAATACCAATCCTAGTATTAGAAATATTTATGACCTAATTGTGGGTTTTGGCGTTCCTATTGAAAATATTTTAGTGCAGGGAAATGACAAGAATTTTAAACTTATCCTGTATCGAAATGGATGCGATCAGTCCTTTGCAGACCAGGCTTCATTGTTACGGGTAGAAGAAGTATTTAAAAGAACAGGTAAACTGCTTATTTCATCCTCAAGAATAAGTCCGGGGTTCTGGAGAGCTCAAATTCGTTTTGCCGATCTGATTATTGCCTTGGGAAATAAATTTGTTGCAGATACTTATCAGAATGAAACTTCCGGCAGGATTGAAAGTTTGGACCTGTTTTACTATGATGTAAATACCATCGATTTAACAATTAAAAATTTCGAGGCTTCAAAAAGAAACTTTCTTTGGTTTGGAAGTTTTGGAGCTATTCACAAAGGGCTTGATTTGGTTATTGATTATTTTTCACGCAGGCCTGACCTGGAGTTATTTATCTGTGGGCTTAACTCAACTGAAAAAGAGTTTATAGAATTGTATCAGCAAAAATTGGCTTTGCCAAACATTCATAATCTTGGATTTGTTCAACTTCAATCTAAGCAATTTAAAGAAATCTTATATGCCTGCGGAGCTATTCTAACTCCTTCGGTTTCAGAAGCTGGCGCACCGGCCACTTTAAATGTGATTGCCAGCGGTGGATTAATTCCCATATTAACAGCAAATTGCGGAGTTTCCTTTGATGGCAATGAAATAATAATTCAGGAATTATCTGAGCGTGCTATAAATATTGCCATTGATAGCTTTTCTGAAATCCCACCTGACAATTTAATGCTTAAATCTATTGCTATTAACAAATTTGTGAGAGAGCGTTATACTTATAAAAAGTTTCGGAATAATTTAAAAAGTATTATAAGTAAGGAGCTAAAAATTGTAACTACGTTATGAGCATTGAAAACCAGTTAAAATGGACGGGGGAACGGTTGGTAACTGATGAAACACTCGGTAAAGGAATCATAGAGCACTTACATCGTTATGCGGTTGCATTATCGCTCATAAAAGGGAAAGATGTTATTGATATTGCCTGCGGAGAGGGTTATGGCTCCAATTTAATGTCAGAGAATGCAAAGTCAGTAACCGGAATCGATATTTCAGCAGAAGCCATAGCGCATGCAGGCAATAAATATAAAAGACACAATCTTAGATTTTTATGCGGATCTGCTATAGCATTCCCATGCGAAGACAAATCCATAGATGTTGTAGTTAGCTTCGAAACACTTGAACATCACGATAAGCACAATGAAATGATGCTTGAAATTGTACGGGTTTTAAAAAAGGATGGATTATTAATTATTTCCACTCCTGAAAAATTGAACTATAATAAGATTGATAAAGACAACCCTTTTCATGTTAAAGAGCTTGATTTTCGAGAGTTTGAAAAACTGATTACCTATTTTTTCCATTTTCACTCCTTCCTGGCCCAAAGCTATTTTCATGGTTCAGTTATTTTACCAGTTGGTGAAAAGGGAACGCATACAAAGGAATACAATGGTGATTTTGAAAATATCGTGGAGAATGAATTTAATGAAAATAGGATTTATAATATAGCAATAGCTTCCAATGTTGCGCTACCAACGGATATCGCTAAGGAAAGTTTCTTTAACGGAGCTGCAAATTTAAACGTTTTTTATAGTCAGGTATTTGAATCCTCTATTCAACAAAACACGCTTAGGATACAACAAACCACCTCTTATAAACTGGGTAATATGATAGTTAAACCTTTAAAGAAAATATGGACTTTGATAAAAAGATAAAGCGCGTTAAATGAATATTGTTTTTACACTCTGTTCAAATAATTATCTTGCCCAGGCCAAGATATTTGCAGATTCAGTTCAGTATTATAATCCGGAAGATAAAGTTATAATCGGGTTGGTAGATGAATTGAATCCTGGCATTGATTACAGTTTTATTGCGTCTGCAGAGATTATTCCGGTGAAACAAATAAATATACCCGGACTGCGTGAATTATGTAACCGGTATAATATTGTAGAACTAAACACCATTGTTAAAGCCTCTTATATAAAATATTTCATAGCACAATATTCTCATACTAAAAATATAATTTTTTTTGATCCGGATGTCAGGTTATTTAGTTCTTTACACCCTCTTTATCAGGAGTTAGATCAGGCTGATATATTGCTTACGCCACATATCTTATCACCTACTCCCGACGACGGTTTTAGACCACAAGAAAATGTCTTTTTAAATTATGGCATTTATAATCTTGGTTTTATTGCTTTAAGGACTACGAGTGAAGACGTTGTTAAGTTTTTGGACTGGTGGGAAAACCGTATAATTAATTATGGCTATAATAGAGTGGCTGATGGTTTTTTCGTAGATCAATTGTGGGTAAACCTGGTTCCAGTGTTTTATAAGCGCGTACACATTTTGCAAAGCCCTGGTTATAATATGGCACCCTGGAATTTATATGAACGCTTTATTACAAAAACGGATAAAGGTTATATGCTAAATGATGGTGTTGAATTGATTTTTTATCATTTCAGTTCATTTAATTATAAAGAGCCAAATGTATTGTGTAAATCTTTTTACAATAGGTTTACACTTGAAGACCGCCCTGATCTTCAGCCACTTTATAGGCAATATCATAATGATATGATAAATAATAAGGCTGAATTCTTTTCTCAGTTTCTGTGTAGTTTGTTGCCTCAGCCAAAGAAAGATGTTTATAAACCCACATTTCGTGAAAAGGTTCATTTCTGGCTAAGGATGTGCACACCACCTATATATTACAGATTTAAAAATAATTTTCACAATTGAAAATTACTGTAATTACGATCGTTAAGAACGCTGGAAAAGTTCTGCGAAAAACCATTGAAAGCGTTTGTGAACAGACTTATCAGCCACTTGAATATATTATAGTTGATGGCAATTCCAAGGATGATTCCTTAGCGGTAATAAAAAGTTTTGGAGAGGGTATTACAAAATTCATTAGTGAACCGGACAAGGGTATATATAATGCAATGAACAAAGGAATAAAGATGGCTACAGGCGACCTGATTATATTTCTCAATTCGGGAGATTATTTTGTTTCCAACGATGTATTGCTTTGCAGCTTATCAAAAATGAAATTGGAAAATGCTGATATTTTTTATGGTCGGATCATTTGGAATTCGCCGGCAACTAAGGAACTAACTGTCTCTGATCACAATTACATTTCAAAAACATGGCACTTAAAAGCAGATAATTTCCCTCATCCAGCTACATTTTATAAAAGTGGATTATTTAAAACGATAGGATTATTTGATGAATCCTTTA
Source organism: Ferruginibacter sp. (assembly GCA_040006615.1). GTDB lineage: Bacteria > Bacteroidota > Bacteroidia > Chitinophagales > Chitinophagaceae > Ferruginibacter. Next base: position 10,067 of record JBDTWP010000075.1, on the reverse strand, counting down.
AAATTTATGGAGATTATGATTGGAATGTAAAAGCACTAATGCAAAATAGAGTTGCATTTCAATATATTCCTGTTGTAACATCTGTTTTTACTGCTGATGGTGTATCTAATATTGAAACTTTAATTACGGAAAGGAACCAAGAATGGGGACGGATTTTTGGAAAATATTTTATACCCGCGGGTTTATACAAAAAAAATTTTGCAAGCCATTTTTTTTTCAGGCTAATGCCAGTTCAAAAACTCTTGGCAAAGCTTTACAGTTGTCACTTAAATCGCATTTATTGAATTATGAACAATTTAAGGGCGAAATAAATTTAATCCCTAGATAGTTTTATCTCAGCTTGAATTTTTAGTGCTTAAAATTTACATGAATTTACCTGTCAACGCATTAGAATATAACACACATGTCAAACGTTTCTCAGAACTGGATAGTCAAAAAAGTGACATATTAAGGGGTATTGCAATTATTGCCGTTTACTTATTTCATGCAGTTCCTCTCTGTATTACTGCAAACAATCCAAGGTATAATAGATTTGGTGTGCTTCAATTAAATTCATTCAACGATGCCTTTCTAACATTTTCACCTCCTACATTTGGCGGTTCGGGAGTGACATTGTTTTTAATCATTAGTGGCTTTTTGATTCATTATGGGTTTTTGAATAATATGAATGATTTCAAATTGAGAATGTTTTATAGCAAAAGGTTTTGCAGAATTTATCCCCCTTATATTTTAATATTGTTTTTTATTTGTTTTGCCACCAATGAGGCATATTATTATTCGGAACGAAAATAGGATTATGGCAATTTATTTCTCATATTATTATGTTGAATAATTTTTCAGAAAAAGCGGTTTTTTCAATCAACGGATTATTTTGAAGTTTGGCTTTGGGACTACAGATATATTTGATTTATCATTTGTTTTTATTTATATGAAAAAGATTGAGTATTGATAGAACAATTATTGTGATCCTTTTGGGTAGTCTGCTATTTTTTGCTTTTGGTTATTTCATTAGCCTTAGCAGGGGCCCTTCATATTATACGTCTGTGTGCCTAATTATTGGGTTGTGTGGTGTGCTGGTTCTCTGCTGGTAGAAAAATATTATAATAAAACCAATCTTTTCAAGAAATTATGATTACGGGCATTAATGGGTTTTTTACTTCTTTCCTTATCAAAGTATAGTTTCCGTCTTTCTCAAATATCGAATTATTAGGCTTTTCCAGTATTTATGATTATATTTTTATTGTCTTATTTTCTTTACATTTTTATTGAAAAACCTTTTCTTCCGTTTGGGTTTGGAATTAGAAAGAATAAAATACGATCTCCCATTTCCCAATTATGAAAACAACGCAAAGGCTTAATGTCTGCATCGTTCATCCTAATCGAAATGCATATTCCGAAACATTTATCCTTAATCATATTGAGTATTTACCGGTAAATGTTTTTGATGTTTATGGAAGTTATTGGCCACAATTTGATGGAGATGATAATAGCCTGATAGACTTTTATATTAGGCGTTCTTTTATCACCTGGATATTTTTTTACTCAACCAAGTTGTTGCCTTTTTTTATTTTTAATCGATTGCCGGCTTCAGTTACCTGTTTGCCAAAAAATGATCAAAATTTACAAAGAGTTGCTTTTAGATATTTTCTAAAAAAAAATAAAATAGATGCAGTATTGGCAGAGTATGGTTTTAAGGGTACAATTGTATATAAATTATGCGAAGAACTTAATATTCCCTTGATTGTACATTTTCATGGGTATGATGCACATAATCAAGTATTGCTACAGCGGTTTGAGGAGGAATACAAGAAAATGTTTAAGAATGTTTTTGCCATCATAGTTGTTTCTGAATATATGAAGCAGGCCATTTTAAATTTAGGAGCACCGGGCAATAAAGTACATCTTATACATTACGGAGTGAATATAGAATTATTTAAAGCTTCATCACCTCAAAAAAATCCTCCTGTATTTGTTTCTGTTGGAAGATTTGCAGATACAAAAGCTCCCCAACTTACAATCATGGCTTTTGCAAAAGTGTTACAATCATGTATAGTGGCAAAATTAATCATGATTGGTGATGGCCCATTACTGGAATCCTGTAAAACGATTTCCTGTGCTTTAAAGATTGATGATTCTATTGAATTTATGGGCATTCAGACACCAGCTCAGGTGGCTGAAATAATGCACAATTCCAGGGCTTTTATATTGCACAGTATTATCACAAGTGATAATGACGCAGAAGGAACTCCTAATGTAATTTTGGAGGCATCTTCTTCGGCTCTACCAATTGTTAGCACACTGCATGCGGGGATACCCGATGTGGTAATTCATGGAGAGACTGGTTTTTTAGTTAAGGAAAAAGATATTGATGCTATGGCAGAATATATGATACGATTGGCAAATGATGGAGGCCTTTCTGCTCGCATGGGAGCCGAAGGAAGAAAACGTATTGAGCAGCACTTTCAATTAAGTGAGCAAATAAATAAATTAATGAATATCATCCAAACTTCGACTCAATAAGAATGTGTGGAATCCTCGGCATACTTCCTTCAATAAATAAAGAAATATTTAAAACGGCATTGGATGCTATTGCCCATCGCGGACCTGATGGCTATGGCATTTGGGAAAACGAGGATAAAACAATCATGCTTGGTCACAGAAGGTTAGCTATTCTTGATCTTTCCGAAAAAGGCAGGCAGCCCATGATCTCTGAAAAATATACCATTACATTTAATGGGGAGATTTACAACTTTATTGAAATAAGAAAAGAACTGCTGCAAAAAGGCTATCAATTTGTTTCCGACAGCGATACTGAAGTAATCATTGCTGCTTATGATGCATGGGGCTCAGGTTGCCTGGGTCGGTTTAACGGCATGTGGGCTTTTGCGATATGGGATAATGAAGCACGGAAATTATTTATAGCCCGGGACCGTTATGGTAAAAAACCTTTGTTCTATAGTTTTACAAATAGAAGGTTTGTATTTGGTTCAGAAATGAAAGCGGTCACTCCATTCTTGCCTGATGTACAAATTTCCGCTCATTTTGAGTGGTGTAAGGAGAATACTTTCCTTTATGAAAGCACCCCAAAAACCTTAATTCAGGGAGTCGACCGCTTTCCAGCAGCTTCCTTTGCTTACTTTACACCTGGTCAAACTGAACTTCACCCACAACAATATTACTGTACCATCGACCATTTAAGACCCGTTCCTTCCAAATATGATCAACAGGTGGAAGCATTCAGGGAACTATTTACCGATGCATGCGCCTTACGGATGCGGTCGGATGTACCCATAGGAACTGCGCTGAGCGGTGGCCTCGACTCAAGCGCCGTATTCTGTACCATGGCGGAAATTGGAAAACACACCATCATGGAAAGAATCAATCATGACTGGCAACATGCCTTTGTTGCCTGTTTCCCGGGTTCATTTTTAGATGAACGCAGGTATGCACAACAGGTGGTGGATCATGTAAAGACGAAAGCTACCTTTTTAAATATTGATCCCGTTGAAGGCGTAGACCAATTGATAGATGATATGTATTATTTTGAAGAGTTGTACGTTACAAGCCCGATACCTATGATGCGCACCTATGGTGGGATTAAAAAAAATGGGGTTACGGTTTCCATTGATGGGCATGGGGCTGATGAAATGATGGCTGGTTATCATTCTGACATGCTGGAATCGCTTCTGGATGCCGGGTGGAATATTTCGCAGATTTCTAATATCCTTGAGACCTTCCGCGGGTATAAAAATATTAAGAATGCTGACTGGACTTTAAAAGAAAAAGTAATCACCTATAATACAACTATGAAAAATCGCCTTAAATCGCCTAAAAGCCTGCTTGCTTTTTTTGGAAAAGCTTTAGTAAATAAGCACCACCCCAAATACATGCCCTATCCAAAATTGGGCCATCTCAATAGTACCCTATATAGCCTTTTTCATCAATCTGTTTTACCCACTTTACTAAGGAATTATGATCGTTATGCCATGGCCAACGGGGTAGAAATAAGGATGCCATTTATGGATCACCGGTTAGTTGAGTTTTCGTTTTCAATTCCTTTTACCAGTAAGATCCGGGGGGGATATACCAAGGCCATTATCCGGGATGCGGTGGCGCCCTATATGCCCAAAACAATTGTAGAGCGAAAAGATAAAATTGGATTTAATACGCCGATTACGGAGTGGTTAAAGGGACCGTGGAAATCTTTTTTTATGGATCATATATATTCAAACGATTTCAGGCAATGTTCCTTAATAAATAATAAGGAAGTTCAGCACCAGGTTGAAAAGGCAATCAATGATCCGGATGCTGATTTTAATGATGGAAATATTGCATGGTATGGGATGCAGCCTTATTTTTGGCAAAAAGGGTTTTTAAATAAAGTACAACATTAATGCTAGCACCAATAGTTCTATTTGTATATAACCGACCTCAGCATACACTTAAAACCCTAGAAGCATTAGCAAGAAATAGTTTAGCTTCATCGAGTGAATTGATTATTTATTCTGACGGACCAAAAGAAAATAATTCAAAGCTGGATAATCAAAAAATAAAAGTGGTTAGAGCGATCATACGTACTAAAAAATGGTGCAGGACAGTTGATATCATTGAAAGAGATTTAAATATCGGGTTGGCCAATAGTGTCATTCAGGGGGTTACTGATATCTTAAATAAGTATGGTAAAATAATTGTACTGGAAGATGATATTGTGACGGGTAATTACTTTTTAACTTACATGAATCATTATTTAGATGAATGTGTTAATGCTGAAAAAATATTTGGTATAACAGGTTTTTCTTTTTCCGATGATCAAAGACTTGTACAACCCTATTTATTGCCAATTTTATCATCTTGGGGATGGGGCACTTGGAGTAATTCATGGAAGTATTTTATTTCAGACCCTACTAAATTTACAAATAGCATTGATAGGGAAAAATTTAACTTTGGTTCATATCCTTATTTTGAAATGCTAACAGATCAACTTGAAGGTAAAGTTGATTCCTGGGCTATTCGTTTTTATACATCAATGTTTTTGCAAAATGGCTTCTTTGTTTATCCACCTACACCTTTAGTTAGAAATATTGGGTTTGATAATACTGGAGAACATTGCAATGATAAAAATCCATTTGAGGTACCAGATTCCATAGATCATAAAAGCTTCAATTTAAATAAGGTAAGTATAGATAAAAAAATAATTAGTATAGTTAAAGATGATTTTTATAAAAAATTACGAAATCCTGTACCAGAAACAATGATAAAAAGATTATTAAATGTATTCAAAATTTAGAAATAAAATAAAACGAATTCTTACTAGTAATACTTCCAAGAAGAATAGTTTGGAGCCAAGTTTGTTCATAATTGGGAAAAATACATCACTAGTTACCGATAGGGTTGAATTTAGAAAATCAACAGCGGAGAAACAATTATTTGTAGGAGATGATTGTCATATTGAAGCTTACTTCATATTTGAAAAAGAAACGGGTAAAATTAGTATTGGTAATAGAACTTTTATAGGGCCAAGTTCATTTATTTGTATAGACCATATTAATGTAGGATCCGATGTACTTATTTCTTGGGGATGCACAATAATGGATAATGATGCTCATTCTCTTCTTTCGACTGAAAGAATTAATGATGTGAAAGACTGGAAAAATGGAGTCGCTGAGAACTGCCCAAGCAAATATAAAGATTGGAGTATTGTAAAAAGCAAAGAAATTAATATTAAGGATAATGCATGGATCGGTTTCAATGTTATTATTCTTAAAGGAGTTACAATTGGTAAAGGAGTAGTCGTGGCTGCAGGTAGCGTAGTTACTAATGATGTTCCAGATTACGCTGTGGTAGGGGGCAATCCTGCACAAGTTATAAAATACACTGTATAAAATGACCTGGGAGGATACAATTAAACAAATAAGAAGGGATCCTGAGTTTAGTCAATTGGTTATTGATGCCTTTTTTGATGAAGATATAGTATCCAATGTGGAAAGGTTCCGGATGTCTTCGGAATTTATTGAAACCCTTCGCCTAATAGAAGCATATTCTCCCGACGCTACTTCAATATTGGATATTGGCAGTGGTAATGGGATATCAGCTATTTCATTAGCTTTAAACCATTACAATGTATTGGTAATTGAACCGAATAAAAGCGACACGGTAGGTGCGGGCGCAATAAAAATACTTAAACAGCATTACAGCTTGAGTAATATTGAAATACATGAGTGCTTTGCGGAAGAAGCAAAGGGAATAGAGGATCAGTTTAATGTAGTATATGTCCGGCAGGCTTTGCATCATGCTTTTGATCTCAACAGATTTGTCTTATCAGCGGCAACTGCACTAAAAAAAAATGGAGTTTTTATAGCTGCACGGGAACATGTCATTTATAATGACATTGATAAGAAATGGTTTTTAGATACACATCCGCTTCAAAAGTTATATGGGGGTGAAAATGCCTTTACTTTATCGGAATACATTGCCGCATTTGAAGTGAATGGTCTCGAAATTTTAAAAATATTAAATCATTATGAAACTGTGATCAATTACTATCCCTTGAATAGTAATGATATTAAAAAAATAGGGGGAGCTGAATTGGATATTTACCGCCAATATCTAATAAAGAAATTGCCCTTAATTGGAAGTTCAACATTAGTATGGTATTTATATAAACACTTTAAGGGCCTGGGTAAAATAAAGTTTCCGCAGGATAAAAATATCCCGGGAAGGTTATCCACTTTTATCTGTAAAAAAAAATGAGAATTTTAATAATCGGCAATGAGGGTTTTATAGGGAGTACTCTTTTTAAGTATTATAAAAAAAGTAGTGTTTTGGTTTGGGGTGCGGATATTATCAGCAAGACTGCGGATAACTATTTTTTTATAAATTCTGCTTCGCCTGATTATGATGATGTATTTCAAAATACCTCGTTTGATATATGCGTCAATGCCTCAGGCGCTGCAAATGTGAATTTCAGTGTTTCAAATCCGGCTTGGGATTTTGAATTAAATAACGTCAATGTTTTTAGAATGCTCGACGCTATCAGGAAGTTTCAGCCCGGTTGCAAATTTATTCATATATCAAGCGCTGCGGTCTATGGCAATCCCAATAGTCTTCCTGTGCCTGAGATTTATCCGGCAATGCCTTTGTCACCCTATGGTTTTCATAAATGGCAAAGTGAAATTCTTTGCAGGGAGTTTACGACAGTTTATGGTATCCAAAGTGTCATAGTAAGGATATTTTCTGCTTATGGACCCGGATTAAAAAAGCAATTATTTTGGGATTTATACCAAAAACGTTTGCAATCGGCACCCATTGAAATATTTGGCACTGGGGCAGAATCAAGAGACTTTATTTTTATTGATGATATTGTACAGGCCATTGATATTATTAGTAGGGCTCCTTTTTTATATCCGGTAATTAATGTAGCCAATGGTATAGAAGTAACAATCGGAGATGCGGCTGCTGTCTTTTTTAAAAGTATGGGAGGGGAAATTTCTTATAGTTTTAACGGACAGGCCCGTAAAGGAGATCCTATAAACTGGAAGGCAGATATATCAATTTTAAAAGGTCTTGGTTATAATCAACAGGTGTCTTTTACGCAAGGCATTGAAAAATACTGCAAATGGCTAAAAAGCGAAAAACACCACTGATCGGCATTATCTTCGATTATAACTCGGGCTGGATGGGCGGCACTTATTATATATTGAATTTATTAAATGCCATAGCAACTTTACCGGTAATTGAGCAGCCGGCCATTGTTATTTATGGAGAGAAGAAAGAGGGATTTAATCTTGTGCAAAAGGAAATTCAACTACGGAGTATTCATTATAAAAGAGTTACTAATATTTATACAAACAAATTAATTGTTCTGTTAAATAAAATGGCGAGAAGGTTACGGGGCATCAATTTATTTCAAAAAGGGCCCTCCAGTAAAAGGGAGGTGATATTCCCAAGCCCGGTTAGTAGTTTTTTTAAAGATGCTCCTCATCGTTTATTCTGGATTCCCGATTTCCAGGAAAAATATTATCCTCAATTTTTTAGTGAAGCCGATATCAGTTTTAGGCAGGACTATAATAATGAATTAACAGTAAAACAGTATCCTGTAATTTTTAGCAGCAACAGTGTGTTGGCTGATTTTCGGAAATTTTACCCCGGTGCTAATAACCCGGTCTTTTTACTTCCTTTTGTTGTTTCGCTTCCTGATATTTCGGACGTCAATTTTGAAATGTTGAAAGAAAAATATTCAATTAATACTCCTTTCTTTTTTACACCCAATCAATTTTGGGTTCATAAAAATCACAATGTGATTGTTGAAGCTGCTGCAATAGTTAAAACAAAAGGTTACAATTGTGAATATTTATTTTCCGGTAAAGAATTTGATCCAAGATGTCCCGAATATACACAGCAATTGAAGGATAGAATGACTGCATTACAATTAAAAGGAACAATTCAGTTTTTGGGTTTTTTAGACAGAAGGGTGTTATTAAAATTAATGAGTGAATCGATCGCTGTAATTCAGCCTTCATTGTTTGAAGGATGGAGTACAGTTGTGGAAGATGCGAAGGCATTAAATAAAACTGTTATAGCCTCAAGTCTCCCCGTTCACATTGAGCAAATGGGAAACAAGGGGATTTATTTTGAAGCTTTGAATGCAAACGAGTTGGCGGATAGAATAATTGAGCAATTAATAAACGGGAAGAAAATTACAGACTGGTCATACTCTGAAAAGAAAGCGGAATTCGGAAGAAAGTTTATATCAATCGTCGAGGAAATTCTTCACTGAAGAAATTATAGCGGAATTTTAAATTTTAATTTAAGCAGCATCAATATATTTCAAATCACTACTGTCCGGTAGATTTATTTTTTGAAGATAGGAAATGTAATGCTGTTATGCGTTAAAAGGATTTGGAATTTTTGACGATTTGAGCTCAAAGTTGATTTTTTGCTATTATATTTAGCAATGAATCAAGGAAAATATATTTTCGCGCAGTTATTTGAAATGGTCTATTGGTATGATTTTGAGTTGTGTGTAAAGCGATATGGAGGTAATCATGGTGTAAAGAGTTTTACCTGCTGGGAGCAATTTCTGGTAATGAGCTTTGCACAATTTACTTATAGAGAGAGTTTAAGGGATATAGAATATTGCTTAGAAAGCATTAGTGCAAAATTATATCATTGCGGAATTAAAACCCGTGTTACAAGGAGCACCTTGTCAGATGCGAATAGAGATAGAGACTGGAATATTTATGCTGATTACGCACAGATATTAATTAAGCAGGCGCTACCACTGTATAAAGATGACAATAAATTATGCAAAGAATTACAAAGCGTAGTTTATGCATTTGATAGTACAACAATTGATTTGTGTCTTCAGCTTTTTCAGTGGGCTAAATTTCGAACCACCAAGAGCGCTGTTAAATTGCATACGCTTTTAAACATTGATGGCTCAATACCAGAGTTTATTTGGATCACAGACGGCAGTGTTCATGACGTAAAAATATTAGATAAGCTCAATTATAAGCCAGGTGCATATTACCTTTTAGATAAAGGATATGTATCGTACAAAAGGTTATATAGAATTGAAATGGAAAAAGCCTTTTTTGTAACAAGGGCAAAAGTAAATATGGCTTATGTAGTTGTTAAAATTAAAAAGTCTTCTGTAAAAACCGGAGTTATAAAAGACGAATTGGTGGAACTAACCGGGTACTCTACAGGGAAAGGTTATCCTAAGATAATTAGAAGAATTGAGTACATTGATAAGGAAACCCGTAAAAAGCTCGTATTCTTGACCAATAATCTTGTTATCAAATCTTTTACAATAGCAAGGTTATACAAAGAAAGATGGAATGTTGAATTATTTTTTAGATGGATTAAGCAGAATTTACGGATTAAAAAATTTTATGGAAATAACGCAAATGCAGTTAAAGTACAAATTTGGATTGCAGTATATGATTATTTAATAATTGCAATTCTTAAAAAGAAATTAAATCTTAACCCGAGTATGAACCAGATTTTACAAATATTGAGTATCAGTTTATTTGAAAAAATACCAATAAATAAATTGTTTGAAAAAG